>NZ_FXYI02000019.1:0-30191 GCF_900184915.1 Clostridium sp. HV4-5-A1G
CTTTTTTATCGATAAATATAAAAACAGAATTTAGTACTAAAATACTATAATACAAAAAACCTTTTATATCGAATGAGAGTATTTCTGAAAATAAAGGCCTATTAATTTTTCTTTGATCTATATAAAGAACCAAAAATAACAATATGGAACATTATTTTTGCCGAATTTTTGATGACAAAAAAGAAAGAGCTCTTATTTTATAGGAGCCCTAAACCATTTTGCGAGGCGTTTATAAATGGCACAGCAATTTAATATTTTATGGATACACTATACATTTAATCTTTTTTTATATCATAAAAAGCCTTTCAGTTATTTCTTTTCCAATACATGCAGATTGATATGTACACACTCATTTTAGATGAATCGTACTTTTTATTGTATTTTCAGGTAGATCCACTCTGCTGTCTGTAATTATTTTTATATTTTCCACCTTTAATACAAGTTCCACCTTACTTCATATTTGGAAAGCTCAATTGCTTTAATGCCTCGTAGGCAACTATGGCCACAGTATTGGACAAATTTAAAGAGCGGGTACTAGTTTTTATCATAGGAACTCTAATGCATCTTTCAGGATCGCTATTCCTTATTTCATCAGGCAGCCCACAGCTCTCCCTTCCAAATACTATAAAATCTTCATCTTTAAATTTAGCATGATGATAAAAATTTTTACCATGGGTAGTAGAAAAATAAAACGAATTTTTTTTATATTTTTCCCTAAGTTCTTCATAAGAGTCATATAAATTCAAATCCAGGTACTTCCAATAATCCAGTCCCGCTCTTCTCAAATGCTTTTCATCTAAACTAAACCCAAGAGGTTTTATAAGATGAAGTCTGGAACCCGTAAGTACACATGTTCGTGCAATATTGCCGGTATTCTGTGGTATTTCAGGTTCAAATAAAACTATATTCAAACTCAATTTTATTTCCTCCTCCAATTTTCTACTTAACAATATAAGATATATAGATATGAAATTTCATAATGATCTTCTGTTTTTAAATCAGGCTTGCTAGTTCAAAAGTCCCATTAAATATATTACTCCATATTAATGTTACAGTAAAGAGAATGCACTCCCAAATGCACTATATAATTTATAACTTTCATATTTTCAATTTTCCATGTACAACTATATACTACAGCAATCTTTCCGTAATCTCCAAAATGAAATATCAGTTCTTATGATTTTCATTTAAATAATCAATTATTCCCTTTGAAATATTTTCTCCAAGCCTCTTTAACACACCTTCATCTGACAATCTTGCCCTATCTTCAGCATTGGTTATGAAGCCACATTCCACAAGAACTCCCGGTATTTTACTGTATCTCAGCACAGCCAGGTTTTGTCTTTTTATACCTCTGTTTTTCCAGCTATCGTTTTTCACAGCTTCTCTTTCTATCGATTCAGCTAACTTTACTCTTTCATTCTTCTGATATCCATTTATATCATAATACAACGTAGTTATACCACTGAAATTATTATCACTTAAAGAATTCACATGTATCGAAACAAATACATCTGCATAGGAGGAATTTACTTTATCACCTATTTCGTCAAGACCTAATAGCTTGTCCTCATTACGTGTAAGAAACACCACATTTCC
Source organism: Clostridium sp. HV4-5-A1G (assembly GCF_900184915.1). Lineage (NCBI taxonomy): Bacteria > Bacillati > Bacillota > Clostridia > Eubacteriales > Clostridiaceae > Clostridium > Clostridium sp. HV4-5-A1G. The sequence continues at coordinate 1,600 of NZ_FXYI02000019.1, forward strand.
CTTACTTTTTAAATATGACGCAGCATATCTTGCTATTTTTAAAGTCAAATCTTTTTCATACATATTTCCATAACTCGTACCCTTATCCATTCCCCCATGTCCAGGATCAATTATTATGTAATACTTTTTAAGGGGAGTATATCTATTATCCGAATCCTGTCTATGCATTGAATTAAAAACGGGAGTAGTAGTTATATTAATTGAGTTATTTACATTCAATATTTTTATATATTTTCCGAAAACGAGCATTATCAAAATAAAAAAAACATAAAAAAGCACATAATTTTTTCTGCCCTTAATTCCCATAGTACCACCCACCTTGCTTCAGTTTTATTTACACAATATACTTATTATACCATTTATTTACTTTATATTCCATAAAGTATTCATCTCTACTCTATAGAAAATAAATACATACATACTTAACTCAGCTTTAATACTCACTTAATAATAATATACTAATATAAAATTATAAATTTGCAAAAGAGGTGATTAATTATGAAAGCATTGAATATATGCATTGATATTGACGGAACAATTACTGATCCATATTTTTGGCTGGATAGTGCCAACAAATATTTCAACAAAAATATAACCTCGGAGGAGATTACTCAGTATGAAGTCCACAAAGTCCTGAAAGTATCCAGAGAAGATTACACTAAATTTTACAATAAGAATAAATTCACCCTTCATAACAGAGAAGATATAAACAAGGACGCCGTTGATATAATTCAGGAACTTATAAAATCAAACAATATCTATTTTGTAACCGCCAGGGAAAAAAGTCTTGAAATCCTGACACGTGAATATTTAAACAGAAATAAAGTACCATATGATGGAATTTATGTTCTGGGAACTTATCATAAAGTGGATACAGCCAAAAACTTAAATTGCGATCTATTTATAGAAGATAGTTTTGAAAATGCTGTTGAACTATCAAAAAATGGTTTCAAGGTGCTGCTTGTAGATACAAATTATAACCGATTCCCGTTGAAAGAAAATATAAAAAGAGTTTTTAACTGGTCGCAAATCTATAATATAGTAACAAGGGTACTATTACAGGAAAAGGCTGTGTAATAGTACCCTTTATCATGTCTAGTAATCTTCTTTAACAGCTACAATCACTGCAATGATTATAAACATTCCACCTATAAAAAAGCTTGGTGAAAGCTTTTCTCCAAGGTAAATCCATCCCAAAATCGAACCCGTAACAGGTTGAAAAAACAGAAATAAAGAACCAATTCCTGCATCTACAAGTTCAATTCCTTTATTCCACAAAAAAAATGCACCAGCTGTAGACACAACTCCAAGATATATCAATCCCCATATAGTCTTCCAGTTTCCTAAAATCAGCAAAAAATTGTTATGCTGCAGCATCATAAACGGCGTGGTAAACATCAGTGCAAAGAGTATGGCATAAGTAGTTATACTCAAGGAATTCAAATGCTTGGACGCAACCTTTACGTAAACAGACAGCAGTGCCCAGGTAACTGCAGCCCCAACAAGAGCTATATTGCCTAAAGTATCTTTTAAAGCCTCAGCATCTAATCCTATAACTATAACAACACCTGCCGTAGCCAGCATAAGTGAGATGACTTTTTTTCTGGTAAACAGTTCACCCAGAATAAATCTGGCAAACAAAATCACAAATACAGGTGTCGATGCTGTAATAAGCGAGCCCATATGGGCATTGGATAACTTTGTCCCTATAAATTGAAGGCATATAGAAATAAAATACCCTATAAACCCTATCCACGCTATAAGGAACCAATCCTTCTTTTTTATAGTTACCTTGAAACCTCTTTTATGTTGAAAGAATGTAAGTACTATAAACAATACTGCAAATGCAATGACATACCTAATCCATACCAATGTGACAGGTGAAACAAACTGCAGTATGTATTTGCTGACTACGTACATTCCTCCCCATATAGAAGCAGCCAGAAACAGGCATATGGAACCAATTAATCTTTTTCTCATTACTCACAATAACCTCCGTCTTTTTTATTTCATATAAAACAGCATCCAAGACGAGGTATGTTGATTTAACTATTAATCCTCATCTCAGTTTAAAGATGAGAAACTGGTTGGTCATTTTCAAACAAGCTAAAATAATACATGTAATTTGCCCCCTTATTATTCTGTAGTATACAAAACATTATACACTTAATAGTATTTCGTGCCATTAAAAAAATGCGCAGAAAAAGTTTTTTTACAAGGGGATATGACAATACCACTATGGATGATGTGGCAAAAGAAGCTGAGTTCAGCAAAAGAACAGTATATGTATATTTCAATAGTAAAGAGCAAATTTATTTTGAAGTCATGATAAGGGGATACAGGTTATTAATTAATATGTTGAAAAATGATTTACAAGAAAAAAATTTTAATGCAATTGAGGAAATTAAGCAGATGTCTCTGACAATGTATCAGTTTAGTAAAAATTATACAGAATATTTTAAAGCAATTATGGAATATGAAAACGGAGAAATGGATTTTCAAAAAGGAGTTCCAGATAAATCAAAAGAAGAATGCTATGCTCTTGGAGAGGAAATATTGGGATACCTTACTAAAGCCCTAAAAAAGGGCATTGCCGAAAATTCCATACGCAGTGATATAGATATTGAAAAAACAGCCCTTGTTTTATGGGCTTGTATGCTTGGAGTGTATAATACAGCCAACAGAAAGAAAAACTATATTGAGAATTATCACGGAATCACACCAGAAGAATTGATATCATCAGCTTTTCAACTTATTATCAGGTCAATACAATTTGTAAATGAGGAGAACCATAAATGAATAGGAGAAAGGTACCTAAGAAAATGATCATAATATTTTTATGCATTGGAGCACTATTTATTATTGCTTTTACATCTTTACTTCTTATAAGCGGTATTTTTGAACAGCCAAAATATTTAGAACCATGGCAAAAAACTTATTCACAAAAATTTGACGATCCAAGGATACGCCTTATGTCCCACGGTCTGTTGTCTTCAAATGGTCATAACATGCAGCCATGGAAAATAAAACTTGATAAGAATGACCCCATGATATTTTATTTATATGCCGACAGCAAACGCTTAACACCTGAGGTAGATCCCAATGCACGTCAAATGATGGTCACACAGGGAGCTTTCCTTGAATATTTGAAGATAGCTGGAGGTAAATTGGGATACCAAACCACAATAGACTTATTCCCGGAAGGTGCTTATAACGAATCGGTTTATGATGGAATCAGAAAATATCTTTCGTTCCAACGAATATGAAAAAAATAACTATCGTTATGGTTTTTCTATTGAAGGACAGGGTACGTCAGGAATCATGATGCATCTCATGCAGGGACTGGTTACAGTTTTCCCATCAATGAACAGCGGAAGGGCTTCATCCGACAGGTTTATTCAGTCTACCCGTACATCAGCAGAAAATACCCCTGCTTATGCCATGATTATCACAAGAGACAACAGCCGTTCCAGCCAAGTTAAAAGCGGGATGCTTTACAGTAAATTAATATTGACAGCCCATCAGATGGGATTGGCCATGCAGCCCTTAAGTCAAACTCTAGAGGAATATCCTGAAATGGAAAAGCTCTATAATAGCATTCATCAGAATTATACCTCAAATGGAAAAACTATTCAGATGCTCTTTCGTTTAGGTAAACCTTCAAAAGAAGTTCCTCAAAGCATGCGGCGTGATGTGATGGATTTGATCATACAAGAATAAGCTCATACTATAAAGAATATCCTATCAGCAATCTGCTGAATTTCCCTATGGCATCATGCAGTATGACAAGTACAGCAATCATCAATATAATTCCAAGAGTACATGAAAAAAATATTTTTGCAAAATTATATTTTAAAAACAGCTGGGAGATATACATGATATAAATGCATACAGGCAAAAACAGGATGGAGGTGATGACTCCGGGAACATAGTGCTTGAATTCAATACACAGATAAAAATGTGCCAAAATAAAGTGCAGTGTAAAGGCAAATAGAAATCCATACCAGATGAAATAACTGCTGAATATGCAGGACAACAGGGAAACAAGTGAAAGAATTACAAATTCGATTTCCACTGCAATTGACATTGCCGAAGTACTCCAATAGTTTGTACCATTCAAACCGAAGGGTTTCTTTTTCATTATAGAAGTATTTTCCTTCAATTCTTTTTTAAATCTTCTGCTCCAGACTTCAGCCATTACAATTTCTTCAAAATCATGAATCATAAACAATACAGGCAGCATCCAGACAATTGCTTTTATATCATACATAAATCTTCTCCTCTCTATGTGTCACACTTGTGTCTTGTTCTAATCTAGAGTATAATAATTTAAAATTGTCATGTCAATAAAAACGGCTCAAGTGCTACATTTGCAGCTGATTTGTGACATATCGGGAGAGTGAATTATGGCCTTTAAAAAGAAAAACCCCATGGCGGAAAAATCCAAAAAATGGCTCACAGATGCACTTTTGGAAATCATGAAGAATAAACCCTACAATAAAATAACTATCAAGGAGATATCGGACAAGGCACTCCTTTCCAGAAGGACATTCTACCGTAATTTCAATTCAAAGGATGAAGTGCTGTCACTGAAAATGGAATATATATGCAGGGAATATATTTCATACTTCAGCGGTGAACAAAATCTGTCCTACAAAAACATTATCCATATATATTTCAAATTCTGGAAGGATCATCTGGATTTTTTACTGGCACTGGATAAAAGTGATCTACTGTACCTTATGCTCCAGAAATTCAATGAATACCTGCCTCTCATATACAATCATTTTAAAGGACACCTTCACCTGTTCAAAAACAGGGAACACCTGGAATATGCCTTGTATTTCAGTTCGGGAGGACTTTGGAATGTACTTTTAAAATGGATAAAGGAAGGTGCTAAAAAAAGCCCTGAAGAAATGGAGTCCATTCTCAGAGAGGCTCTTAAAAATGCAAATTTAACTATAATTGTTTGATTTTATTGAAATATTCCTTTTCTTCTAAGGTTATACGTTATTTTTTTCATAAGTTTCAACAGCTCCTCCCTCTCCTCACAAGTATCCAGACATTCCATTATTCTGGCATAAAATTTTTTTTCAAATTCAATATGCTCTTCTTGTGCCAATATTCCCTCCTGGGTAAGCACTAATTTATAGGAACGCTTATCCCTGCTGCTTATGGTTCTTTTGATCAGCTTTCGTTTTTCAAGTCTGTTTATCACACTTGTGAGAGTACTTTTAGGTATTTTTAAAATATCAACTATATCCTTTATAATGACGTCCTCTTTTTCAGAGATAATTCTCAGAACTCCTATTTCAACAGTGCTCAATCCATGTATTCTTGAAAATTGAGATTCCACACTTTTATAATTAGGCTCCATTATCATGGAATGCCATATTCTGCTCAGTTCTTCAACCTGCTCCTCATATTTTTTATTCAAACAATCACCCCGCAATTATTTCAAGCAGATGCACTTATGACAAAACTTTTATAATTTATCTTTCTAAATTTAAAAGGTTTGAACCCACATGTCTTCAAAAGTTTTTTCATCTCTTTTGGAGAATATATTCTATAATCTCCATTATTACATATATGCAGCATAAAATTCAATACCTGCCTTATTAAAGGAGGAGCAGTGGGATCTCCTATGACCAGTTTCCCAGCTGGTTTCAGCACCCTCTTCATCTCCAGAAGCACTTTCTCAGGGTTGGGATAATGATGAAATGAAGCATTACACAATACTATATCAAAATAATCCTCCGGCCAGGGTATAAATTCCGCATCCCCCACTTTCAATAAAACATCCTGGGGAAGGTCTCTTCTGGCCACCTGAATCATCTTATCTGAAATATCAAGTCCGCACAGCTGAAATTTCTTATATTTATATAACCGTGACAGTATATTTCCTGTTCCACAGCCTGCCTCCAGCAAAATTCCACCTTGAAATCCATTTAACATCTCCACAACTTTATCATACATTTTGCTTACAAATCTTCCATCAGAACTCTGATCATAGTGCTCTGCCTGTTTATCAAAATTCTTCCTGGAATTTTCTTTAAAAACATTTTTATTGTCCGGCATATGAATTCCTCCTAGTAGTACCATATTAATATAATACGTTATTCGTACTATATTAATATGGTACTACTTTTTGAATCAGCTGTCAATTTTTCTTTTGCAGCAGCTTGCAGAATTGAAAACGAGTGAAAATCATAAATACTCTCCAACGCAATTCATTAAAATATAATGCTTATTCCGATTGAACTCTGGTTCTCTAAAAGAAATTGCAAAAATATACGATGTCTCATATCCTACTGTTCGTCTTCGATTAGATAAGCTAATACAAAAAATCAAACTAAATAGTAATAAACAGGATAGACCTTTTATTACTTTTATTAAAAAATTAGCAGTAGATTCCAAAATTGAGCTGGAAACTGCAAAATTAATTATTGAAAAATAAAATGACAATCTTTTTAGGTTTTGTTATTTCAGCACTGGTTTTAATATTCCAGTATTTTCTAAGTGAATCAAGCCGTTGGCAACTTGGTGGAATTATTCCACTATTCGTATTTATATTGTTCCTATGGTGTTTTTTCTTTCGCACACCAAAACTAAGCCTTCAATCCATAATACCCTTTAGCATACTGTTTATCTTACTCTTATGGGATTGGTCAGATGGCAGGAAACGATTTAAAAAAAGGAAAAATGAAAAAATAAAAAATGAATTGAAAAAGATGAATGCACAGGACCTAGACGATCAAAATTTTTAAAATGAAATACAGCAAATTTACATCTCGTTAGCTGCATGGATCAAAAAAGAAGAGCACAGGGAACGGCAGCCTCTGTGCTTTTTTTGTGTATACCTTACATTTAACCATAATGCCCTATTATTAGCCTTGTTCAATTCTTTCTATCAGCGGCTGATTTTTTAAATTTCGTACTGTAAAATTTGAAATAATAAGCTGGATAAAAAGTAAAACCGCTGTGAAAATACAAACCGGAAGTACCGGAAAACGGTAGTGTACAGCCATGCCTAAATTCTTTACAATCATGCATACAACATATCCCAGACCAGTTCCCAGTGTCAATGTAACCGCCACAGCCCCTGCCGTATAGAGAAATCCTTCTATTTGCAGCATACGGCTTAGCTGTCTGCTGCTCAAACCCACCGCCTGCAGAATTTCAATTTCCTTTTTGCGTGTAATCAGATTTGTCACCACTGTGTTGAGCAGATTAATAATTCCAAATAAAGCAATAAATGAAATCAGTACATAAAACATAACATATACAGGACGATTTACCGTACTGTAATACCTTATCTGTTCCTTGAGACTGTTGAGTTTCAGGTTGGGGTTTGTATCAACAATTTTTTGAAGACTCTCTCCCACCTTCTCTGCTTCCTGCTTTTCGGTCACAATTTCCAAGCTATCATTACAGTTCATACCCGTAATGAAGTCCATTGAATCAACGGGCACCCAAAAATTATAACCACCCCAGCGGTAATTATCTGAAATAAAGGTCTTTACAGTCAAGGTTTTTTGTACTTTCTTCCCCTGACTGTTTAAAATAATAATTTTGATTTTGTCTCCTATTTGGGGACTCCAGCCATAGAATTCCTTAAAAACTTCCGGATGACAAAGAACAACTCCAGCTTTGTCTACAAGAGATTCATAATCAAGCGTGCCCGCTGTCACATAATTCTTCATCAAGTTGACCTCACTTTTTGAAAAACCTGCAATGCTTCCAGTACTGTCAGAGCGATTCGGCATGACGTATTTGAGCCGGATGCCGGTCCATTCTTTGATATCCTTGACACCATTCACAGCCAGTATTTTATCTTTAAGCCCCTGGTTAAGAGGATTGTTCATCTGGATCCGGCTATCTGAAAAAGTATCCTTATCACCTTCTATGGAAATACTGTACTCCCCATAGGGAAAATCACGCTTTGCCTCAACTTCAGGTGCATAGGAGCCAAATACCGATGTGGCACAGACAAGCAGGATTCCGGAAAAGCCAAGTGAAAGCAGAGTCAATATGGACTTTTTCCGACTGCGCATAAAATTCATGCCTGCAAGCCGAAAGGGTGTGATTTTCCGATGAAGTTTTTTACTTTTTTTCTCCCTTGTCTGACTCTGATAAGCTGAATAACGCACTGCTTCCATGGGGGAAACATTGGCAGCCTTTCTGGCAGGAGTACTGATAGAAATCTGTACAAATAAAGTTCCTATAAATCCTACAATTACAGCTGTAAATAAAGTGCCAATCGGATTCCAGCCCTTTGGAATCATAAAATATCCAACTAATCCACCTGCAATCAACCCTATGGGAATGCCAACAGCAGACAGATACTTCCCCTCCTTGCGGACCATCTTTTTTATTTGCTTTTTGGTTGTCCCAATTGTTCTAAGCTGTCCGTATTCTCTGAGTTTTCCAGCTACTGCAATATAGAAGATACTGTAGATGACAATTCCAGCACCAAAAAGTACTATTACAGCTATTGCAATATAACCAAGTACATTTGATGTTATATTATCTTTCATCAAGCGATAATGACTGCTGAGAATTGACACATTGCCCTGTGTAATATGGAATTTGTTTGCCAATGTATAAATTTTTTGCTTGAGCTCCGTTTCCGTCAGGGAATCTGCATTTTTTATTCCTATATATGCATTGAATAAAAGCTTGTCGGCTTCCTTCTGCCCTTCCACAAACGCCCTGGATACAACTATTGCATATTTTCCACTGTCACCCAGCTGCTGCTGAAGCAGTCCTGAAATCTTATATTCCTTTTTTCCGCCGCCAAGATCCAACAAAAGCCTGTCTCCTGGTTTTGCCCTACTGCCCATATGGGAAAGAAAAGATGATTCGACCAAAATTTCATCCGACTTTTGAGGCATACTTCCCTTTAAGTTCATTTTAGAGGCCTTTAGCACAGACTTATCACAATAAGCCAACACTATATCAGCACTTTTCTGTTTCATGGAACCCACTGAATACTGCTGCCCAACCCATTCGACATCCGAAGTATTTTTCAGATTGCATATTGTATTTTCAGATACATTCATAAAAACCGCCTGAGCTGTTCCTTCCTCATCCCTTTTCTGCTTCTGCTGAATTTCCTCCGGAATAAGTGCAATAGCCATCATTAATGCTGCAGCCAGGGCAATGGTTACAATGGTCATTATATTGCGCCGGCGGTTTGCAATCATATCATTTCTGGCAAGGTGTTTTATCACAGCACCGTTATTGTTTTGAAACATATTTTCACCTCCTTACGCCACAATCCGGCCGTCTTCAATGCGCACAATCCTGTCTGCCAGCTGGGCAATTTCATTGTTGTGGGTAATCATCACAATGGTCTGGTGAAACTGTTGGCCTGTCATTTTAAGAAGTCCAAGAACCTCCTGGCTGGTTTTGCTGTCCAGATTTCCAGTAGGCTCGTCTGCAAGAATAATAGATGGTTTTGTGACCAGGGCACGTCCAATGGCTACCCGCTGCTGCTGGCCGCCGGACAGGTTGTTGGGCAGATTGTACAATTTTTCTGTCAATCCCAGCATCCTCAGGATCTTGTTTATAAACTCACTGTCCGCTTTTCCTCCATCCAGCTCAATTGGCAAAACAATGTTCTCATACACATTTAAAATTTGCACAAGATTGTAGTTTTGAAAGACAAATCCTATATTCCTGCGCCGAAAGATAGTAAGTTCATCGTCGTTCATTTTGGATAGTTCCTTTCCATCTACCTCCACGCTGCCGGAAATAGGATTATCAAGCCCTCCCAGCATATGCAGCAGAGTTGATTTGCCACTGCCGGAAGTACCGACAATGGCCACAAATTCTCCCGGCTCCACACTCAAACTGACGCCGTCCAGTGCCTTGACAATATTTGACCCGGTACCGTAATATTTTTTCAGCTCTTCTGCTTTCAATATACTCATAAAAAAACCTCCTGTCCTTGGTTAACACATACAATAATACAGGATAAATGTCTCTTAACTGTTTCAATTTAAAAATCAATTCTCACAGTTTAGAGACATTTTAACTGGAGAAAGGAAAAAGACAGCTCTCAGAACTGCCTTTTATTCGGAAGGAATACAGAGAAAATAGAACCTTTGCCCACTTTGGACTTTACCTGAATGTAACCGTCCTGTCTGGAAATGATTTCACGGCATAGATAGAGGCCTATGCCGACGCCGCTGACATCATGCACCTCATCTTCCCGGTAAAAGCGTTTGAAAATCTGTGCAAGGTGCTGCTCCGGTATACCTCTGCCCGTATCAGCAATATCAATTTTGGTTGTCGTTTCCCATTGCTCCACCTTCACGGATATTCTTCCGCCCGGGGGCGTGTATTTAACTGCATTGTCCAGGATGTTGAACAGAGCTTCTGATGTCCATTTTTTGTCGTGGGGAACTAACAGTGAGGGATTACATTTTACAGTAATTTTGATATTCTTTTTCCCGGCCGGCAGGACAATCCCTCCAAGAGCAAGCCCTATTGTATCATATACAGGAGCAGGCTGAACAGAAAGAGTGATAATGCCAGTTTCCAACCGTGACATCTTAACCATTGACTGCATCAAAAAATCCAGTTTGTCAATCTGCGTTTCCATAAGTACATGAAATTCCCGCTGCTTTTCAATAGGAAGCTGACGCTCCAGCAAGGTGGAGTTATACATTTTTAAGTTTGCCACTGGTGTTTTTACCTGATGTGAAATATCAGAAATTATTCCCTGAATGGATTGTTTTTCTTCTTTGATCCGATTTTTATTGTTTTGTATAATTTCATACAGCCGTTTGAGTTTATAAATAAATTTTCCCATTAAAGTTTCTGATTCCACATTAAACCACAGATCTCCTCTGCCATTTACCATATCGTCAATATAAGAATCCAATGACTCAAAAGAAGCAAGCAATTTCTTCCGAAGCAGTAAAAGCAGCAAAATAACAATAACCAGAAATATAAGAGAAAATACCACTGCAGTACCTAAAATAATCCAATCTCTTGAATATAGAAACAAAATTATAATAAAGCAAGTTGCAGTGATGGTAAAAGAAACTCCGACGCCAACATAAAGCCCTTTTGTAGATAAATTATGTTTCATTCCCATCATCATCCCACAAATAGCCCATTCCATAAACTGTTTTAATATATTTCCTATCCTTTGTTTCAATTTTATTACGCAGTCGATTGACACTGACAGTAAGGGCATGTTCATCTACAAAATTCGAATCCTTATCATATAATTTTTCAAGTAAAACCTGTCTTGTTAGAAGAACGCCATGATTGCTTGTAAAAATTTTAAGCATTTTGTACTCCCCTGGTGTGAGAACAAGAGGCTTCCCTTCTATTGTCGACTTCAACTTATCAAAATCTATGATGAGCTTTCCACTGCTATAAACATTTCTATCCTTCTTTTTTTCAGATCTTCTTAAAATAGCAGACACTTTTTTACGAAAGATATTGATGTTAAAGGGTTTAGTAATGTAATCATCTGCACCAAGTTCAAAACCCGTCATCACATCTTCTTCCAGATCACGGGCAGTTAAAAACACAATAGGGACATCCTGTACCGCCCTGATTTTTTTGCACAGATTAAATCCGCTGCCGTCAGGAAGATTCACATCCAGAACAACCAGATCATATACTTTCCCCTTCATCTTTTCCAATGTCTCAGTCACATTATGTGCAGGAACTGCCCTATATTTATCCAATTCAAGATTATAGCACAAGCCTGAATTCAACATAATATCGTCTTCCACCACAAGAATCCGTTTCATCCTATCACTCCCTACCCCTTGATGATTAAAGAAAGACTCTAACCACAGTCTCTTTGTTAAATTGTTAATCAGTTAGATACCACATGACAATTTATTTAGAACGAGAAACAGTTTTAAAAAGCATCCTCAGTTCTAAATGAGGACAATCTTGTTGAGATTAGCTGATTAGTTCACTTAGCAAATAAATTCCTGTTTGTCATATTTGTTTAGTATAACATAAAAATCAGACTAGAAAAAAGTGCTCAGTTATTCATGAAAGATATTTATATTTCCCATTATACTCGACTATAATTAGTGCTTTTCAATATACTGATTCAGCGCATCATGATATACATCAATTCTCGTTTCCTGCGGTTCGGTTTTTTCATTCAAAACAAGATCTACCATATGATGTGGTATTTTCCCTCCAATAACCATGGATTTGATACAGGAAACACAATAGACCACAACATTTTGGCAGGGCATCTGGGTGGCACGTTTCTTTTGCAGTTCAGTGACTTTTTCGATTGGAAGTCGAGGATAGAAATTATCGCCGCAGCATATGGACTTCGTTCCGCTGTATGGGGAATCGATTGTTTCTATCTTCATTTTCCGCAAAATGCTTCGGACCGCCGCATGTACTTGAGGCTTGGACCGAAATGAACACGAGTCGTGTACAGAAACCGTCAGCCCAGTATGATCCGGCAGGAGCAGATTTTCTATGCTATCCAACACTTCCCACAGAGAAATGGTTTGTATTCCTTTATAAAGGGAACGAAATCTTCTATCACAGCCTGCGCAGTTATTGATGATAGTAGCTCCATGAGGTAATTTAGGATCATGGTGGCAGCAAATGCTGTGTAATTGCACTGACCCAAAGTATCTTTTCAGCATACCCAGTATTTTTTGCCCGGATTCGGGCTTGTACATGCTAAATGCACAGCCGGGGTTGAAGTAGCACTTTCTCATGTCAATGCCGGAAATTTGAATGCTCGGAATTCGAATGCCATCCATTTACTGATCTCCCTTCCGTTCAAGCTCCAATAAAGCTTTTTTCATATCAAGACCACCTGCATAACCAAGAAGATTTCCGTTTGTTCCGACTACCCGATGGCACGGAATCACTATCATCAGCGGATTTTTATTATTTGCCATACCCACCGCGCGGCTGGCTTTCGGATTTCCCACCGCCTCTGCAACTTCCTTGTACGTGCGAGTCTCTCCGTATGGAATACTACAAAGAACATCCCATACTTTTTTCTGAAACTCCGTGCCATGGAGTTCGTATGGAAAATCGAAAGTTTGACGCTGTCCCTTGAGATATTCGCATACCTGTTTAAAAGCCAGATCGGAAAGCACCGAAGGTTTGTTGTCGGCGTTGATTTTTTCCACTGGCTTCAACAAAACAACTGCTGTATCTGTATATCCAATTTCTAAAACTCCAAATTCGAAATCATAAAATGCATATCTTATCATTTACGACACTCCTTCCTGTATGCAGCGGGAGGTAATCCCGTACCATTTTTGAAAAAACGATAAAAAGATGATAGTCGGTCAAAACCTACAGAATAGGCAATATTGATAATCTCGTCATTGGTATCTGAAAGCAACTGTTTTGCTTTTTCCAAACGAAGTCTGCTCATATATTCAGCCAGTGTGACGCCGTACTCATCCTTAAAGATTTCAGATATGCGGCGCTGGGATATGCACAACTGCCGCAGTTCCCTATTCAGCTTGCAGTTCTTGCGAAAAGAATCGTCCAGCAGCCGCTTTGCCTTTTCTGCAATTTCTTTTATGGGGTGATAATCTAATAGATCGCTCCTGCAGCGCTTGCAGGGACGAAAGCCCGCAGCTCTTGCTTGTCCTGCTGTATCAAAAAAGTACACATTTTCCCGCTTTGGACTTTTTGATTTGCAGGATGGTCGGCAATAAATTCCAGTGGACTTGACTGCGTAGAAAAAAATACCGTCATAGGATACATCGTTTTCGGATACCGCTTTCCACATTTCTTCTAATGTCATTACCTTGTCGCCCCCTTTTCTATAATTATAGCATAGGCATCCGGTGACTTTCTTCTCTATTTTGGAAATTCAATTCAGGGAAAGTACAATCCAAACAACATCTTATCCATTCTACTTAATTTTGGAATTTAATCTAGGAAACAATTTCAATGCATTACCATAGTAAATGGCACGGCGTTGTTTATCAGTAAGCAACTCCGTCTTTTCAAGAAGAGCTGCTAATGCAAAGCAACCAAATTCCGGTGTATAAGGATAATCACTCCCATATAATAAATGACTTACATCAACAATTTGAAGCAGATTTTCCAACTGCCTTGGAAGACAGAACCCTGCAACATCATAGTACAGCCCTTTTAGAGCAGCATATACATCTATATTGACCTTTTCTTTTTCTACAGGAATATACTCAAGAAAAGGATCAAGCCTGTCTGCCAGGATCGTCAAAAAAGCCCCGGCATGAGGAACAACAAATTTAATATGAGAATAGCGCTTTAAGGTTCCCTTTAATATCATATTTATGACAGTACGCGTTGTATCAAATAAGAACTCCATTGCGGGCACAGGCAATCCTTCATTAACACCTTTCGGAACACTACTAGGTTTATTGGGATGAAGGACGACTACCGCCCTGCGCCTATTTAATTCTTCAAATATTGGATCTAAACAAGGATTTCCCATATAAATACCCTGGGTATTCGTTGGTAATGTAAAACCATCTGCATGCAAAATATCTAAAGCATATTCAATTTCTTCTATGCTGCCTTTTACATTAGGCAACGACAGAGAAGCAAGTAACCCAAATTTGTCAGGATATTTCTTTACAACCTCTGCCCCATCTTCATTAACCTTTCGTGCTAATATTTTAGCAGCCTCATCATCTCCAAAATTAACATGTGGCGAGGAAATTGACAGCATAGTTGTAGCAATTCCAAGATGTTTCATCACTTTTAGATGTCTATCCACATTCCACTTTGGAGTAGGGAAGCCATCAGGTTTTTCTTCTCCGCTGTTTAATAGGGCTTCCCTATAGGCTTTAGGTAAATAATGAACATGTACATCAATTTTAGGCACATTACTTACTTTAGTACTTCCTAATAAAACTTGTAAATTTCGTTTTGTATTCTTCAATTTCATAACCATCTTCCTCCTACTATTTTGAACTTCTCCAGGCAATATTTAATGCTACTGTATAAATTTAAGCAATTTCTTTATTCCTGATATATTTTTTATCTACTATATTGTATAATAAAGTTAAACTACATATTAGAAAAGGTGAAAATTATGAAACAATGTATGGACTCCGAAAATTTACATAGACGTATTAAAAAAATCATAGGACAGATAAATGCTATTGATAAAATGATTGATGAAGATATTCCCTGTGAAGATATTTTAATACAGATCAATGCAGCTAAAAGCGCAATGCATAAAGTAGGTCAAATAGTTTTGGAAGGCCATTTGAATCACTGCGTCAGAGATGGAATTCAGCATGGAGATGCAGAAAAAACAATAGCTCAATTTGCAAAGGCATTGGAGCATTTTTCACGAATGTCTTAAATATTTCAGACTGTTTATATAAAAATAAACAGTTTTTTTATTTGACAAAAAAATAAACAGGTTATATTATACATATAGGGGTATATGTATAATATGAAAATTAAGTGATTCTTAGGCTCAGGTGGAGTTTGCTAATAAGGAATACTTTTCTCCACCTGAACCTTAGAAGAACTTATCCAGGCGCATAGCAGTGCTTATCTCCCACTTTAAGAAGTTGGGAGTATTAGCAATGGTAGCGTTCGGATAAAGGAGTGCTTATGGAAAAAGTAAAAAATTTTCTTAGGGATGAAGAAAAACGTGCTATCCTATTTATGTTTTTGTCAGGTCTATCACTTGTTATCAGTTTCTTTAATATTGGTAATTTGCCTCTGGATGCTGCATGGACTTCAATTGTCTTATGTGGAATACCAATTGTAAAAGAAGCTATTGTTGGTCTTGTCACAAAATTTGATATCAAAGCTGACTTACTGGTATCTATAGCATTGATTGCCTCCATTATAATCAATCAGATATTTGCTGCCGGAGAAGTTGCCTTTATTATGACTATAGGCGCATTCCTTGAGGAAAGAACCGTCAGCAAAGCTCGTGCAGGTATTGAAAAACTTGTACATCTTACCCCTCAGGTTGCAAGAGTTGTAAGAAATGGTACAGAGCAAATAATTCCTGCAGATAAAGTACAGATAGGAGATATTATAAGAGTCCTGGCAGGAGAAATTGTAGCTGTAGACGGGACAATCACCAATGGCAAAACTTCCATTGATCAGTCGGTAATGACTGGAGAATCGCTTCCTGTTGATAAAGAAACTGGAGATCAGGTATTTAGTGGAACTTTAAACCAATTTGGAACTTTTGATATGAAGGCTGCAAAACTCGGTGAAGACAGCTCTCTGCAGAGAATGATAAAACTTGTAAAATCGGCAGATGCAAGTAAAGCAAAAATAGTTGGAATTGCAGACAGATGGGCTACCTGGATTGTAGCAGGTGCCTTGAGCGCAGCAATTCTTACCTGGTTTGCTACAGGTGAAATAATACGTTCTGTAACAATATTGGTTGTATTTTGTCCATGTGCATTAGTTCTTGCAACTCCCACAGCTATAATGGCAGGCATAGGAAATGCAACAAAATACGGTATCTTGATACGTGAGGGAGATGCCCTTGAAAGGCTGGCAAACATACGAAGAATATCTTTCGACAAGACAGGTACACTTACATATGGTCAACTATCCGTTACAACAGTCGAAAGTTTTAATCCAAGCATATCCAAGGAAAAATTATTACAATTGACGGCATCAGCAGAAATTCGTTCAGAGCATCCTCTCGGCAGGGCAATAATTGAACATGTAAAAAATATTTCCAATGTTTCAATTAATGCTCCCGATGAATTTAAGGTAATTGCCGGAAGAGGTGTACAAGCTAAAATAAACAACCATTCAATTCTTGCCGGAAATATTGAAATGATGATAGACAACAGCATTTCAATACCAGAACAAATGGAGGAAAAGGCTTTTAGATATAAAGATGTGGGCTGCACAATTATGTATATTTCAATTAATGGTAATGCATCAGGCTTTATAGCACTTTCTGATACTCTTAGAGAAGATGCCGTTGACATGATTAAAGATATTGAAAGAAATGAAGTAAAAAGTATTTTACTTACAGGAGATAATCGCCAGGCAGCGTACCATATTGCAAAACTTGTTGGAATAAATGACGTGTGTTCTAATTGCCTGCCGGAAGATAAAATATCTGCAATAGAAAAATACCAACTTAAAAACGAACCTGTATGTATGGTTGGCGACGGTGTCAATGACGCTCTAGCTCTAAAAAAAGCCTATGTTGGAATAGCTATGGGTGGAATTGGTAGTGATATTGCAATTGATGCCGCTGATATTGCACTTATTAGAGATGATATAAAATGTATACCTCACTTGCTAAATCTAGCTAAAAAAGTAACAAAAACCATCAAATTGAATTTAACATTCTCCATGACATTGAATTTTATTGCTGTTGCTTTAGCTATACTAGGAGTATTAGGTCCAGTAGTAGGTGCACTTGTACATAATGCTGGATCAGTATTGGTTATTTTAAACTCATCATTATTATTAAATTGGAAGGAGAGATAAAAATGATAAGGAGTTATCCTTTTCAGAACTTGATTTGCCATCTAAGATAACTCCTTATATATTATTTTTTCAGCAGAAGACTGTCAGCTATTTTAACCGCATCATCCAAAGACATCTTTGGATCCTGAAGTAAAATATTGTAGTTGAATCCATCTTCACTCCAGCTTACAGTTTTTATAGTATCATCCATTACACTTCCCTTTTTACCCCGTACCTGCATTTCCTTTTCGCCAGGTAGTTTTGCATCATCCGATTTTTCTCCGGTATCTTTGGGATTTACTGCAGTGAGCACAAATGCTACGGCACCATCTTTTTCATAGCTCTGATTTATTTCATTTACTCCTTCTGATTTATCATAATGCAAAGATTTAACATCTTTAAGTTTATATGCTCCTCCTTCCGGAAGATAAAGTATGGGTTTCCCAACAAGCTTTACTGCCTCATCGAGGGTTATAACATTTTCTGAATTTTTGATTTGATTATTCATATTTTCAACTTTTATATTATCAGGAAGCTTCTGGGAGAATAAACTGCTGTCCAGCTTAGGTGAAAAATCAAGCTTTGAATACTGTATCTCTGTTTTACTGTTTTTTGAAGCAGTTACAGCTTTTGAAACGATCCAGCTCTCTTCATCCACCCAGTAGTCCAAAGTACCCAGAATAGTATCCTTTTGTTTTGGCTCCGCCTTGATATGATAGGCCTTCCTATCTAGCACATTCTCTTCGCCCTGAAAAGTAATATTATGGGTTTTACTCATACCTGCCAGTTGTTTCAACAATTGATTTTTGTAGTTTCCTCCCAGTACATCATCTGCACCGTTTGCCGCGGGGCTTTCAAGACTCATAGTCATAGCCTGCTTTTGTTCTTTTATATATACTATAATATTTTTACCATCATTTGTTGATATGGTCGTTCCAGATGAATTGTCCTTTAATTCTATACGCCTTTTCACCACATCGTTGGAATTATCAATCCATTCTCTGGCAGATACAGTCTCTTTTATTTTATTGTTTTCATAAATCTTCATTTTATATTCACCATAATAGGACTTGGGTTTTTCACTGGCACTGACGGCCTTTTTTATCACATCCTCCGGAATAATGGTCTTCTTATCCAGATTGCATCCTCCAAATAAGCCAGTTATAGACAATATTCCTATAACAGGTATTATAAATATTTTTTTAATTGACATCTCAATCCTCTCCTTTACTATATATAGGAAACCAGCATACAAATGCCGTGCTATTTTCATCTGAAAATAGCTTTATTTCACCACAATGCTTTTTTATAACCAACTTTACAATACTCAGTCCCAAGCCGACTTCATTCTGTGAAGTTTTATTTCTTGCCTTGTCCACTTGATAGAAGGGCATAAATATTTTTTTTCGTTCATCTTCCGGAATTCCCCTGCCGTCATTTTTGACAACTACAATACATCCTTTTTCCCTCCAGCTTATAATATCCTTTTGAAAATCTTTTTTTATCCAGGGAGGAAGCCCTTTTCCCAATGAAAATGCGCCAAGCCATATACGGCCATTTGGGGGAGTATATTCCAATGCATTTGCCATCAGATTATCAATTACCCTGGTCATCTGTTTTACATCCACCTTTATGGTGTAGTCGGCATCTATATCTACTTCAAGTTTTATATTGCGATTTTCACAATTTTGCTCATAACCTGAAAACAGCATTTCAAAGAACTCATTTCCCCATACTTCTACAAAATTCACTTTATAATCGGATGTAAGTACAGTATACAGCATGAGATCGTCTATCATCCTTTTCATGTAATCACTTTTATTCAATATAATTGAAGACCTGCTCTTTATTTTTGGCATATCAAGATCTCTTTCATTGTAAATTGACTCGGCATATGCCCTTATTGATGTAAGAGGAGTCTTTAGATCATGCGAAACTGCCGATATCATATATTGTTTTGTCTTACGCTGGAAATCTATTATTTCCTGTTTTTTCTCTATATCTTTTTTCATGCTGTTGAAATTTTTTATAAGTTCTCCTATTTCATCTCTGCTCTTGTATTTCACTGATTTTTTACCACCTTCAGCAAAATCGTTCATTCCCTCTATCAACAACTTTATGGGCCTGTTAAACTTTCTATTTAAAAGAATTATAACTGTCAAGAAAACCAGAAGGATTATGACTGCAAACATCCCTGCAATGATAATAGTTCTTATATTTATCTGTTTTATGAAATCTCCACGATATATTATTATCTCGTAAAATCCAACTAATTCACCTCTATAAAATACAGGTTTCTTCAAACTGTACAAATTATATTTTGTAACTATTTCATAGAGATGTGAATAGATTTCCTCCCTGCTCTTTGTATAGTCTGAATTCTCACCGGGGGCATGAATCGCCTGTCCACTTCCATTGTATAAATTGATTTTAACGTCGTCTTTATCCTGATAATCCACAGCAGTATCCTTGTTTTCCATATCCGCCTCAGTATAGATTTTATAATTGCCCAGTTTTTCTTCATAATATTTGAATTTGGCCACTGCATTCATATATTCTGTAAACTGAACCTTTTTATTGTAGGTTAAAATTAACATATACAGCAAAAGTGCTGAAACTATAGGAGTGATGACTACAGCTAAATGGGATAATATAAGCCATTTTTTAAGTCTCATTTTTTTCACCCAGGAACCTGTACCCTATTCCCCACACCGTTTGGATAAACACGGGTTTTTTTACACTGTCATGGAGCTTTTCCCTTAATGCCTTCACATGCACAGTAACTGTGTTATTTCCTTCCATCTCAAGATGTTCCTTTACTATAGCTGCAATAGATTCTTCATCTTCAACTATCAGAAGCCTTCCCCTCATTCTTTTCCTCCTTACAATTTACATTATAAATTCCTGTAATAAAATTTTATCATAGTTAATACTTTCTTTATAAATTAATATCATGTACCAAGATACCCATATGGCTGCTGATGGACGGCCCTCCATTATCAATGATCCTTGAGAATTTAACTTTCATTTACTGTCTGTTTACCGTCCATTTACTTTCGCTTTTTATAATCTTATTAAAATACAGATAAGGTATTTTGAATTTGGCACAGAAAGGACAGTTATATATATGAATAAAAAAACAGTTGTGAAATTAAAACACGTATCAAAAAAAATCGGCAAAAAGGAAATTATTCATGACCTGTCGTTTACAATTCCAGCCGGAGAAATATTCGGATTTCTAGGGCCCAATGGAGCAGGCAAAACTACCACTATCCGTATGATTACGGGACTGATAAAAATAACCGAAGGAGATATTTTTATTAAAGGACACAGCATTACAACCGACTTTAAAAAAGCAATTCAGAATGTTGGCGGTATTGTTGAAAATCCAGATTTATATAGATATCTTACGGGTTATCAAAATTTAAAGCACTATGCCAGAATGTCACCCGGCATCAGCAAAAAACGTATTTATGAAATGGCTGAAATTATCGGACTCAAAGACAAAATGCAGGACAAAGTACGAACTTATTCACTTGGTATGCGTCAGAGGCTTGGGCTTGCACAGGCACTATTACACCGTCCATCTCTCGTGATACTGGATGAACCAACAAACGGACTTGATCCGGAGGGAATCCACGAGCTGCGTAACTATCTAAAGAAAATAGCTCATGAGGAAGGTGCTGCAGTTCTGGTATCAAGCCATTTGCTCTCAGAAATGCAGTTGATGTGTGACAGAGTGGGTGTTTTGCAGCACGGAAAGTTAGTAACTATTCAGCGTATAGATGATTTTGTCAAATCCGGCGGTTCAATACAGGTGGAACTTATTGTAAGTACCTCACAAATTGCACAGACAAAAAATTTACTTCACACCATGCGGAAAAATGTACTTTCTTCCAGTCCAGCCGGGCATATTATAATTCAGATGACAAAAGAGGAAATTCCATCAGTGAACAAACATTTAATGAAATGCGGAATTGAAATTTATACTATTCAGATGAAAGAAGAAACTCTGGAAGACAAATTTTTGGAAATTACGGAGGAACAGAAATGATCAATTTAGTGAAAAATGAGTTAATGAAAATATTCAGCGGCCGATTGACAAAAATCCTTTTCCTTTTACTGATTATTGTCGCCGTCAGTTTTTCAGTCTTTGCAAAAATCGCAATAAATAAGGAAACTGCAGGGAATTGGAGAACAGGACAGGAGCAAATTATAGAAAAAAATAATGGACGTTTACAGGTTGCAGATCTATCACCACAGTTGCAGGCAGAGGCGAAAAATAAAGTGGCAATTGCCGAGTACCGTTTGAAGAACAATATAGCCCCACAAGAAAATAACCTCTGGTATACGTTACTGCACTCATCGGGATTGTTTGAATGGGTTGTCATTTTTACAATTATTATTGCTGCCAACATTGTTGCAAGAGAATATACGGATGGAACAATGAAGCTGTTATTGATTCGCCCACACAGCCGGGGTGCAATTCTATTTTCAAAATACACAGCAGTTGTCATATATGCTGTATTTTCACTGATACTCACCATAGGGGCAGCATATATAACCATTGATATCTTATATGGCTTTGGAAGCGGAATACGCACTTTGGGAGCGGCAGAGCTTTTTATCAATTCACAAGGACAGATAGAATCATTAAATATTTTCAGGCAGTGTGTAAAAATGTATTGTTTGGATATTTTCCCAATTATGAGCTATGTGACCATTTCCTTTGCTGTCTCAACCATTTTGAAAAGCAGTGCAGTAGCGGTTGGCAGCTCTCTTCTGCTTATGATTTTAGGAAATTCAATGATTGAAGCCACATCAAAGCTGGCATGGCTGAAATTTCTTCCCTTTGCAAACAGCGACATGAGTTTGTATATCTTTCATTTACAGCCGCGGGAAGAAATGACAATAGGCTTTTCGGTATCTGTATTGCTGATATATATAATTGTTTTATTTGGTGCCAGCTTTGCAATATTTAAAAAACGGGATGTATCTATCTAATGACTGCTTTTTCAATCTGTTATATAATGAAAATTAAAGTGCAGGAAATGCAGAAAGGGGATATAACAGGTGACTATGCAGAGAATACTACTTGTTGATGATGAACTTGGAATCATAAAAATGCTGAAAACCATCTTACACAAAGAAGGTTACACAAACATCGACAGTGCTTCAACAGGGAAAGAAACTATGACAAAAATCATGAAAAATACCTATGATTTAATTGTACTGGATGTTATGCTGCCGGATATTGATGGCTTCAAGCTGTGTCAGAAAATCCGCCAGCATACATTTGTGCCAATTCTTTTCCTCACTGCCCGAACCGGTGATTTAGACAAATTAACAGGCCTCGGTATAGGCGGAGATGATTATATTACTAAGCCTTTTAATCCTCTAG
This sequence comes from Clostridium sp. HV4-5-A1G, assembly GCF_900184915.1. Classification (NCBI taxonomy): domain Bacteria; kingdom Bacillati; phylum Bacillota; class Clostridia; order Eubacteriales; family Clostridiaceae; genus Clostridium; species Clostridium sp. HV4-5-A1G. The sequence goes on from NZ_FXYI02000019.1 coordinate 24,437, forward strand.
AAGTTGTTGCAAGAATCAACGTACAGTTCAGGAGGATGAAACAGTACCGGCAAAATTCAATGAAGCAGGGGATCTATCATTTCGGCACTGTCACTGTAAATAAGAAAGAAGCAAAACTTCTTGTGGATAACAGGGAAATAAGCTGTCCGGCAAAAGAATTTGAATTGCTGCTGTTTTTAGTGGAACACCCAAATCAGGTGTTTACCGCAGGACAGTTATATGAAAATGTATGGGGGTATGAAAGTATGGGAGATGAACAAACTGTAAAAGTGCATATTAACCGATTACGTAAAAAAGTGGAACCAGACTTGAAGAATCCCTCTTACATTATAAATATCCGTGGAATTGGATATAAATTCTCATTTCCGGAGGGTGGGCAAATATGAAAGTAGATCTTACCAATGGACGTTTGACAGTCCGTTTTACCATCAATTTCATAGTACATCAGATTTTACTCTGGTTATTGATGGGGATCCCGGGGATTTACTGGATGCTGGTACTACAACACCAGTCACAAAACGAGACAGAAATTGCAATTCTTGCCTGGGTGACAATTTTTATCGGATTGTCTTACTGTCTGTTTTATGGTTATTACGTTGCACGCCCTCTAGTGGATATTTTGATGAATATACAAAAATTGTCAAGAGGTGAATATCTGGACTTACCCGGAAAGAGAATACGTTTGAGTTTTTTCTCAAAAAGACTTTACAGAGAAGTCTATGATAATCTGAAAACATTGTCTGATATTTTACAGCATAACGAAAAAAAGCGAAAAGAATTTGACGAAATGCGCCGAACCTGGGCGGCTGGAATTACACATGATTTAAAAACACCGCTATCCTATATTTCAGGGTATGCGGATATGCTTTTATCCGATAAACACAAATGGAGTCTGGAAGAAAAGAAAGAGTTTCTACAGATTATCAGCGATAAATCTGCTCATATAGAGGAACTTATCAACGATCTGGGTACGGCGTTCCGTATGGATGAATTTACAGGTCTAAAGATGAATCTCCAAAAGATAGAATTATCGGAATTAGTTCGCAGAGTGACGGCAGAAACAGCGAATATGCCCATTGCAAAGGAAAATCATTTTGAGATGATTGGGGAAGAAAAAGAGTTATTCGTTTCGGGCGATACTGAATTATTGAAACGGGCATTTTCAAATCTGTTAGTAAATGCAGTAGTACACAACCCGGAAGATACATCAGTCACTGTCAAATTAAGCCGTGAATCTTATGTTGAAGTAGAAATTTGTGATAATGGCAGCGGAATGAATGAATATGATATAAATCACATGTTTGACCGCTACTACAGAGGTACTTCTACAGATTCTCCAACAGGAAGTACAGGACTCGGCATGACCATTGTAAAACAGATTATTACTGCCCACCATGGAACTATCAGTGTAGAAAGCAAGATAAACTGCGGCACAAAAATAACTGTTAAACTTCCTCCTTATTCAGAAGCAAAATGAAACTTGCAATTTTAGTTAACAACTTCCCTTATATATTAAAAAAGATAAAGGATTCTTAAAATATATGTAGAAAAACATTAATATATGAAAAATATAGCATTGTGTGAAAAGCAGTAACCTTTGCTAAAATCCTATTAAAACTATTTTAATATTAGAAAATTTCTGTATAAATAGTAAATAAAATCTGTGTGGATTTAAAAACGAGATAGACAGCAATTATATATGATGAAAAATAGAATTTTGATTGTAGATGATGACAAAGAATTATGCAGCTTACTCCAAAAAAGTGTGAGTACAGAAGAAATCATAGTCGATTGCCGCTATTCTGGTCATGATGCTTTAACTGCTCTTGCAGACAATGATTATCAGTTTGTAGTCCTTGATATTATGATGCCGGGAATTGATGGATTTGAAACACTTGAAAAAATCAGAGAAATAAGTAGTGCCCCCATACTTATGCTGACTTCCAAAAACGACAGCAGCAGTATAGTTCACGGTCTTCGAATGGGTGCAGATGATTATTTGACAAAGCCTTTTGATATGGATGAATTTTTAGCCCGTGTCAGCTCTCTTATTCGGCGCTATATGCGTCTAAACACAATCGACACACAAAAAAATGTTATATGATGATTTGATCATAGATTTGGATAATCGGACAGTTACAGTACGTGATAAACCAATGGCACTTCCTCCAAAAGAATTTGGCATTTTATTATTCTGTGCAAGAAATCAAGGACGGATTTTAACAAAACAGCAAATTTACGAGAAGGTATGGAAAGAGCCTTATGCCTATGATGGCAGTAATATAATGGCTTTAATCAGCAGATTGAGAAAGAAAATTGAATTGGAACACCCTTATCTTGGTTACAATTTATTTAGCTTATTTAGGCAAAAAAGGAGTGAATCGAGAGATTCAGGAATGCTCGGCGTATCTTTCCAGAGCCCTTACAAAATTATCTTTCATAGTCATTTCTACCTGCCAGACAATAGTTTCCGGGGTTTCCTTCATTCCGGTGCGCACCCAGTATAAACTGATTGCTGTAAGGGAAAGGGTATAAAAATGCGCGATAAATTCCTTATTTTCTTTCTTGACATTCAAACCTGATGCCAGTTGTTCCACAACATCATAAAGCATGGGAAAAAGCCAGTTGTACATAAACGTTTCCAGATACTCGCGGTTGATTGAGCGGAAAGTATTGACAACGAGTTGCCTGTTACTCTGCATCCAATCGAGGATCAGCCGGTAACCCTGCTGCCAAGTATCGATGTCGCGGTGGTTTTTCAACAAAGACTCGCCTTTCTGAATATAGATCCATTCGAGTAGACTATAAATATCACTGAAATGATAATAAAACGCCTGCCGTGTCGTACCACAATCCTGCACAATATCGGTAACTGTAATGTGATCTAGTGTTTTTGTCTCAAGCATCTTTTTCAAAGAATCAGCAAATGCGTATTTTGCCGTTTTCAGCATATAGTATCACCACCTTTTTTACTTGCCAACATTATATCACTTTTTAGCTTTTGGGAGAAGATAGCTTCTTTTTTATGAATTGGTGGATCTTTACACTGATAACTGGGTGTAAAAACTTTTGACAGCCCAATTCATGTGTCAATTTTAAAAATATTGCGATTTGGTTATACTAAAACCATTAAAGGATGGCAATAAGAAGCCCTCTGAATAGAAAGGAAGATGATTATGAACATTTACAAAACTATGTACCACGCCAAAAAGCCGCAGAATATCGAACAACGTAAAGCATACATTGTCGGAGGAGGCCTTGCCGGACTTGCAACAGCTGCGTTTCTCGTGGACGACGCAGGGATGCCCGGTGAAAACATCACGATCTTGGAACGTTTCAACGATGTCGGTGGCTGCTGTGACGGCGTACGAGGTAAATTCGGATACCTCTGCCGCGGCGAACGTGAAATGGAACAATTTATGGAATGCCTCTGGTATTTGTATAGCAAGATACCCTCGCTCGAAAACAAAAACCGCACCGTTCTCGACGATATCGTGGATTTCAATCGTGATGAGCCCATCCATTCGGAAGCCCGCATTCTGACAAAAAACGGCGAGATCTATGATAAGGTGCACGATTATAAACTCGAACCACAGGATATGAAAGCGATGGAGCATTTTATGTCGCTGCCGGAATCCGCGCTGGAAGACAAGGCCATCGAGAACTTTTTCGGCCCATCATTCTTCCGCAGCAGCTTATGGCTGTGCTTCCACAGCTGCCTTGCCTTCAAGACCTATCACAGCGCCATCGAGTGTCGGCGCTACTTCCAACGTTTTGCGATGTTGACCCGCAATGAATATCTGGAAGGCATTATCCATACGAAATACGATGAATACGATGCCATGATCAAGCCCCTTATGACATGGCTGAGCAATCAAGGAGTCAAGACTGCCTACGGCTGCTCAGTGTATGATCTAACAATGGACGATGCCTGTAATACGGTCAAAGCCATTCTGCTCCGCCAGAACGGACAGGAACAGACCATTGACGTCGGAGAACACGATCTGGTTTTTGCCACTATCGGTTCGCTGACCACTAATTACACTTTCGGGGATAACCATACTGTGGCAAAAATCAACCGTGATACCTCCGATCTCAGCCTGTTCACCTTGTGGCAGAATCTCGCGAAAAAGGATAAGAAGTTCGGGAATCCAGACAACTTCCTGGACAAGATCGACAAGACCAAGTGGATGTCCTTTTTTCCGACCATCAAAGGCTACCCTCAGTTTGTCGAACGCCTCGAACGCCTGACCGGTAGCAAAGCCGGCACCGGCGGTGCCGTTACGCTTCGGGATTCGAGCTGGGATATATCCTTCGTACTTCATCATAAGCCCTTTTTTCCTGATCAGGCGGACGATGAAGATGTATTGTGGGCGGACGGCCTTTACGGCGAACGTGTCGGCGACTATATCAAAAAACCGATGGCTGAGTGCACCGGCGACGAAATCATGACGGAATTCCTTTACCAGCTGAACATGCTGGATATGAAGGATGAACTGCTCAAACACACGTATGTTTCCACCTGCATGATGCCTTACATCGGCGCACATTTTATGCCTCGTAAGCTCTCGGATTGCCCGAATTATGTACCGGACGGATGCACCAATCTCGGCTTTCTCGGGCAGTATGTCGAGCACCCGGACGATGCTTCGTTTACGGTCGAGCTGTCGGTGCGCACCGCCATGGAGACGGTCTACAAGCTCACCTGCCTTGAAAAGGATGTGCTGGAAGTCTATCCTTCCCGTTATGACATACGCTATATGCTGGAACGCATCAAGCGGTTTGCTGGTATTGAAGGGCGGCCTATTACGGTGGATGACCTGCCGAATATCAACCCTCTGAAAATCAACGAGGAAAAGAAAAAGCTTGTGGCGATGGTCAATTCGATTCCGCCGTATTATTCGATGTATCTGGGCCGCGACCGGACAGTGCCGCTCAAAAAATACACCCTGCATCCCGATGCACCCAAGACGGATAAATGGTAAAGACAGAATGAGGGCAATCCTACTTCTAATTTACTAATGCACAGATTGGCAGATAATTAAATGCGCGTTTTAAGAGCCTTCTAATGGCAGTGCTGGATTAGAAGACTCTTACTCTTATACGTGTAAAAACTTTATAAAAATACGTGACAGGGAAGCTATTAAGGAAAAATAAACCTGAAATTTTACAAATTAGATATTTATCAGAAAATTCCATTGAATTCATAGATAAAACAAAAAAATATTTTTCGGAAATAAACGAAACTTCAAAGAAAATACGGGACGGTAAAAGCTTACTGGGTCTTGATTTAGAACCTAACCAGAAAAGTGATGAAATAAGGAGATCACTGCTATGAGGTTAAAGTGTAAATTTTACCTACGTGAAAAAAGTAATTTTTTAAAAAATCTTATTCTTATTATGGGATAGTTAAGGTCTACAACATGTAGAATCATGTCATATTAAAAGCTCGTTTGGATAACAGAATCCATTCGGGCTTTTTTCAATTCCTAAAAATTTTTTCTCAGATACAAAACATTTTCTGCATCAAATATTACCTCCCTGGTGAAAGTCAGTGTGAAAGAGGAAAATAGAAACAAAATTTTCTCTTTTCTCACTGATAGGTAATTGCAAAACTCACTGATAAAAATGAATTGATGATGGGAAGAAGTTTCAAAAAAAGGTACTTAGAAGATTAAAGGTAATTCTTGTAATTTATAATAGCTAAACAGAAAAAAAGGGCATAAGAAATAAAGCCATGATTAATTCTAAAATT
>NZ_FXYI02000020.1:0-30017 GCF_900184915.1 Clostridium sp. HV4-5-A1G
TTATTGTAATTTTAATATGTATGTAATTTTATTTAAAATAGCTAATCGATGAAGATTATTTTTATGATTGGTATTAGTTAGACATAAAAGTTAAAATAAATCCAAAAGTTCAAACAAAAAATGTTTAATTTTTAGTGTGATTTTCTATAATATTTTTATAAGGATGTGAAGCATATGAGAAGGAATTACAGCCCTGAATTTAAAGCAAAATTAGTACTGGAGGTACTTTGTGGAGAATATACTTTAAGTAAAATAGCTTCTGAAAATCAAGTTAATCCTAACATGCTTACTAGATGGAAAACAGAGGCTATAAAAAATTTTCCACAGCTTTTTGAAAAAAAGCATCTAAGGCAAAATATATGAAAAAACAATATGAGGACAAGATAGACGAATTGTATAAACAAATTGGCAAGCTTACAGCTCAGAATGAGTGGATGAAAAACAAATCTAGTCTCTAATTTCAGTTTTGGTGAATACATTTTCATGAGCAATTTTAAGCGGAGAGGACTTCCAGCTTCCAAACAGACTGTTCTAATTGGAAACAACAGCTACTTGAAATATTATAATTATAAAAGGCTGTATCGAAGCCTTGGGTATGAGACTCTAGCTTGAAATATATAAATTTAATTTACGGAGGTGAGATCAATGAATATACCTTTTTTAACAGCTTATATAGGTTCAAGTTGTGAAGATGGAAATCAAAATGAATATTCTTCTATAGTTAAAAAGATTAGTATAAAAGATGGTGATAATCCATTTGTAGTTTATCTAATATTTGACATTAATGATAACGATATATATTTTGATGTTAAAGAGCCATATACTGAAGAATCATGTTATAAATATTATTACTTTAAAAATAATTCTGCAGCTGCTGCACAATTTTATATGACCAGGGATATAAAAAGTTTAAATTATCTTTTGGGAAGTAGCTTTAGTGATTTATATGGTTGTCTTAATAAATATGATATGGAAAAATGTGAACTGGCTGAATTATTAAAACTTCTTGAGAAAAGAAATTTGATTAAAATTGAAAATAAAAAGGGCTATGGAAGTGTAAACTTAAATAAGATTAAAGGGTATGAGGATAAAGATATTGTTTTAGAGCAGAAAAATTTATTTATTGATAAAAAGAAGATAAGTTTTGATAATTTCGTCAGAGAATTTATAGACAATAATAATAAAAAAAATAAATTTGCTATGATTGTTCCTATTATTGTTAAAGATAAAAATGAAATAATTATTTCACAGCATAAAGATTATTTAAAACTTGTTAAAATTGCTTTAAATCTTGGAGATTGTGATTCCAGTAAAAAAAATAGTAAAAGTAAAATTTGTTATATTTGTGGTAAGAATGAAGCAAATGTAAATTCTGAATATTCAGGAAAATTTACAAGGGTGAACATAAACAAAGTATTTACTATAACCACTAAAAATTATTCTCAGATAAATAAAAATTTCAACCATGATGATAATTATTCATTTTGTCAGAATTGTTATAAAAAATTGATGTCCGGCGCTAATATTATAAATCAAAAATTTGTTGGAAAACTTGCAGGTGAATCTGCATTTATTTTGCCGGAGGGGATAGATAACAATTTTGATTATGAAAAGATTTATAAACTAAAAAATAAGGTGGATTTACTGTTTAATGATACGGAAGCTGAGGATTTCATTAAAACTACTGAGGATTCGAGTGTATTTGATGATGTTAAATTTTATAGCGTTAATTTTATAGTATATAGAACAGATGGAAATTCAATTGATGTAATTGAAACTATAGAAGATGTACCAACACTCAGAATTGAAAAGATAATTCAATCGTTAGGTGATAATTCACTCAGATATGGAGAAAAAACTAATATTATGCATATAAGTGATGTATATAGAATAATTCCTGTACGTGAAGATAAAAAGCATAATCAGATAAATATTGGACGAGTTTTGGACTTGTATAAATCAATCTTGTGCGGTGAGATAATAGACAGCGAAAATATATATTCATATGCAAATGAAGCTATGGAAAAGGGCTGTAAGCAGCTAGATAAGAAATTAATGGATAATTATAGGAATATGAAATTACAGTATTATAAACGAATTGATTCAAAAGATTATTTTATTCAAAATATCACTATGAAGTATATTGCATTTTTTAAATCATTACAGGAATTGAAATTATTAAATAGAGAAGTTTTTAACGGAGAGGAGAGGGATGAAATGGGTACTATAAATACCATGTCAGATGATGTTAATAAATCGATAAATGAAATTGAAGAATTCTTGTCTTCACAAAAGTTTTCAAATGAGGCGAAAGCATTATTTTATTTAGGTATATTGATTAATAAAGTAGCCTATGAGCAGTGGAAACGTGGGCATAAGACCAAACCCATACTTAAGAAAATACAATTTCAGGGCATGAAGTGCCCAGAGATTTACAGATTATATAATGATGTTGTTGAAAGATTAAACCAGTATAATGCATTAGACATATTTAATGAAGCATATATGAATAGATTTCATTTATATTCCGGGGTGTTGGATTTAGATAAAAAAAATTGGGCATTGAGCGATCAGGCCAATGTGTTTTATATTATGGCGGGATATTCTTACATGGTAGGTAATATAAAAAAACAAAATAAAGAATTAAAGGATAATGAAAGTGAGGGAAAATAATTATGATTATTAAGTGTAACAGTGATTTTTTATTTGGATTTGAGGGAATATTTTCCAATTGTAACGGAGATCCTGATCAGGAGAATAAGCCAAGGATGGATTATGAAACAAATACTCTGCTTGTGAGTGATGCAAGAAGGAAAAGGGATATTAGAGATTTCCTTAAAAATAAAGGATTTTCTATATTTATTGATTTGATCGATAATAAAAATGTTGATATGGATACGATGTTTGAACATATTAGGAATAAATGGTTTGGTGATGATGATAAAATTCAGAGGCTTTTCATGGAGAATGATGAAATAAAAAAGACATGGAATGCATTAGAGTATCCTGATGAAAATTTTAAAGAAAATTATGAAAAAGCAGCGGATGATAAAAAGAAAAAAAAGGAATTATCCAAGTTTAATGATATTTTTTTAACAGAAATAGTTAAAAGAGAATTGATTGATATAAGACTTTTTGGAAGTGCTATGGCAGTTAAAAATGTAAATAAAACGTATACAGGACCTATACAGATGAATTGGGGATATTCACTTCATCCTGTGGAACTTGTTAAATCCAATAGTATAACCTCAATAATGAATAATGATAACTCTACATTTGGAAATAAATATAAGATATATTATGCCCTTGTAGCCCATTATGGTACAGTAAATAAGTATAGTGCAAGGAAGACAGGTATGACGGTTGAAGATCTGGATATATTCAGAAAAGCAATTGTTCAGAGTATCATGGCCAATAAAACGGATAGTAAACAGGGCCAATTTCCATTATTTTATTTTGAAGTAGTATACAAACCTGAATTTGATGGATATCTCGGGGATTTAAGAAGGTTTATAAAGGCGACTAAGGCAACTTATGATGAAAATAGGCCTATAAGATCATTGAATGATTTAAAAGTAGATTTTAGTGATCTTTCCAATGTAATTGATCTTTTAAAAAGAAGGGGATATGTAAAGAATGTGATAGGTTGGCTCAATCCAATTGCAGATAAAAATAGTCTTATAAATATTCCTAGATTTGAAGATATAGATTTATTATCACCTATAAAGAACGTGGGGGAATGATGCTATGAAAATATTTTCTTTTTACTTAAAGGGAAAAATGGCTCATTTCAGAAAATATTATTCAAATTCAACTGCTTTATCCTACTGTATACCTCCGAGAACAACTGTAACAGGAATTATAGCAGGTTTGCTTGGCTATGAAAGGGATACTTATTATCAGGATTTTTCTTTAGATAAATGTGATATTGCAATTGCTATTTGCAGCCCATTGAAAAAAGTTATGCAGAAATTAAATTATCTTATGATTAAAGGAAAAAACGATTTTAATGGAAGTCAAGAGAATCACAGTCAGACAAATCTTGAGTTTATTGTACCTCAAAATATAAGAGATAATTGCTTATGCTATCAAATATGGGTTCATCATAAAGATGATTTCATAATGAAAAAAATAGTAGACATATGCAGATGCAATGAGCCTATATATTTGAGCAAGGGAATATCCTTGGGATTGGGAACTGCTTTTAATCTTGGATGGATAGAGCCCTGTGACATTTTTGAGGGGGAGCAGCATGGAGAAGGAATAAAAATGATGAATTCAATTATTCCGATGAATAGAAAACTGGAGTTAATAATTGATGATGAAATAGATGAGCCATTGCAGCTGATTAAGGAAAAAATTCCTGCTGAATTTGATAATAACAGGGAGATAACTCAAAATGGGTTGAACGATGTTTTAGTAAATTTAAATGGTACAGCTGTGAAAGTAAAAATAAACCAGTCTATAGAATTAAACAATGGTACTTCAATTGTATGGATAAATTGATTGGAAGTGATAAAGTGGAATACTATGCTCATTATGATAAAAATAAAGATACAAAACAGTTATTAAATGAACATTTGAAATCTGTTGCTGAATTATCGAAATATCAGATACCTCCAACAGTAAATTTTGATGTCATTTCCAATAGCAAAATGAAAGATCTGTGCTATTGGATAGGATATTTGCATGATATGGGAAAGTATACAAACTATTTTCAGGATTATCTTATTAAGGGTGAAGATTCCAGGTTTAGGAGTCATGCACCTGTTTCCGCGTGTATAATTTATCTTTTTTTAAAAGATAAAGTTTTAGGTAGCAATAATAATTCAACTGAGGAAGAAATTTTAAAATTTTTATGCTATGTTGTGGTCAGACTTCATCATGAAGCTTTAAAAGTTGACAATAGTTTATTTAGCATCAGTCGTGAAAATAGTGTATGGGATAATTTACTGACTGAAAGAGATAATTTGTTTAAAAATAAAATTCAAATATTAAAAGATAGTAATTTGGAGAACGAAATAAAAGATAAACATTTTGAAATTGAAAAATTAAAGAAAGACAGACTGTTTACCAGAATACCTACTCTTGTAAATCGAGGAAGATTTGAGAAAGATTATTTGTTCTTCTTTATAATATATATTTTTTCCGTATTGATTGATAATGACAAAATAAATTCCTCGCAGATTAATATTGATAAAGTTAAGAGGGTTTCTCCTGACAAAGTTGAAAAATATATAAATTCAAAGCCTGCTAATAGAGGTAAAATTGATTTAAATGATAAAAGAAACAAATCAAGAAAAACAATGATTAATGTAATAAATAATCTTTCAGATACTCAAATAGTCAATACAGCATTTTTCTTTATTACCGCACCAACTGGAATAGGCAAAACCTTGTCATCACTTGAATGTGCACTTATACTTCAGAAAAGAATAAATAAGATCATGAATTATAATCCAAGAATTATATCTGCAATTCCGTTTATAAACATTATTGAGCAAAATAAAATAGAATATAAGAATGTTTTTAATAACGAACTCAAATTGATTATTCATCATAGACTTTCGGATTTTTCAAATATCAAAAGCGTAAATAATAAAAATATGTCCCTTGATAAAGCGTTGCTTGATGTAGAAGCATGGGATGGAGACGTTATACTTACAACATTTGTTCAATTTTTTCAATCCATATTTACAGGTAAAAATAAACCGCTTAAGAAGTTAAATAAAATGTCAGGAAGTATTATAATACTTGATGAAATTCAGGCAGTTCCGGAAAAATATATGCCGCTGATTGGGGCAGTTCTTAAAAAGATGAATCAATACTATGGTACAAAATTTATACTGATGACTGCAACTCAGCCTAAAATTCTTGAATTCAGCAAATTAATTTTAAAGGATGAATCTACAATTGACAATTCGATTCAATTACTCCATGACTATAAGGATTATTTCCATAATTTGCATAGAACTAAACTTATTCCTTTATTGAGCAAAAAATTGACTAATGATGAATTTGTATCTTTGATGTTTGAAAAATGGGATAATAAAAAATCAGTTTTGATTGTTGTGAATACAATAAAAAGAAGTATAGAAGTATATAACAAATTGAAAGGAAAAATTAAGGATCTTGGAATAAACACAGAAGTATATTATTTGTCCACCAATATTATTCCACAACAAAGAAAAAAAGTTATTGGTTTACTAAAGAAAAAATTAAAAAGCAAAGTTCCTCTTATTTTGGTATCAACACAAACTATAGAAGCAGGTGTCAATTTGGATTTTGATATGGGGTTTAGAGATTTTGCCCCTATATGTTCAATAATACAAACTGCAGGCAGAATAAATAGGGAAAATGAAAAAACAGAATATTGCCCTTTATATATTGTACAGCTTGAGAATGATAATGACTATGTATACCAATTAATGAATTTGAAATTAACAAAAGGTATTTTAAAAAAATATCCTGAAATTCATGAAGATAAGTATGGTGAATTAACAGAAGAATATTATGATATGGAATTGAAGGAGGATGGATTTTATAAGGAATCAAAAACTATATGGGATGAAGGAATATTGAGATTAAATTTTGATGTTATTGAAGAATTTAGACTGATAGATAAACTAGAAGATGTAGTGGATGTATTCGTTGAAAATGATGCAAAAGCTTCTAAGATTGCAGATGCTTATGAGGCAGTTTTAAAGTCTGGTGACAAAATTGATTATGATTTAAGAATTATTGATATAGATGAAAATTTAGCGATTAGATACAGAAAGCATATAAGTTTTTATGAAAAAAAAGCGCTTCTTAAATTGATTAACGGTAAATTGAGCGATTATATTATACAGGTTAGATTAACAAGAATTAAGGATAATAGACCTATTGAATTTAAGACAAGAGGTGGAGCTGAATCCAATTTATTTTGGATTCCTAGAGATCAAATTGATCAATATTATGATAAAGATACAGGATATAAAAGTAAAAATAATGATGCATATATTTTTTAAAAGAGGTGTTTTTGTATGGTCAATGGAACCATGCTTTGGTACTACAATGTGTGCAAGCGGGAGGTCTGGCTTATGTCCAGAGGCATAGTGCCTGATCAACAGGATGAAAATATAGACATAGGCCGTTTTATACATGAACGTACATATAAGAGAAACAGCAAGGAAATCAGCTTTGGGAACGTTAAATTCGATGTGCTTTTCAGATCCAAAAATCAGATAACAATTGGGGAGACAAAGAAAACTTCTAAATATGCTGAGGCCTCAAAATGGCAGCTTATGTATTATCTAAATCAGTTAAAAGAAGCCGGAATAGAAACAAAAGGGGTTTTGCTATATCCGGAGGAGAAAAAGAGGACAGAAGTAAACCTTACTGATGAATCCAGGGAGCGCCTTCAAAAAATGTGCCTGGATATAGAAAAGATATGTGCATTTGAACATCCTCCTTCTGCTGAGAAGATACGGTTTTGCAGGAATTGTGCTTATAGGGAATATTGTTATTCATAGGAGGCAGAGATGAAAAAGGATATTTACATTTTTAATGATGGGGATTTAAAGAGAAAAGACAATACCGTGTTTTTTGAAACAAGTGGAAAGAAAAAATATTTGCCCGTGGAGGAACTAAATAATATCTGGGTGTTTGGTGAAATCAATTTAAATAAGAAATTTCTTGATTTTGTATCCCAAAAAGAAATATGTATACATTTTTTTAATTATTATGGATATTATACTGGAACTTTCTACCCAAGAGAGCATTTAAACTCCGGATACGTAATATTGAAGCAGGCTGAAAATTACCTTGATTATGAAAAGAGGCTTAAAATAGCCAGGATGATAATAGAGACTGCAGCGGAAAACATAATTGTGATTTTGAAGTATTATAACAGCAGGGGTGTGGATGTTGAACCAGAACTCAAGGATATAGCAGAAAAGAAAAAGTTTATGGAAAATTGCCGGACCATAGAAGAACTTATGGCAGTTGAAGGCAACATGAGGCAGGAGTATTATGGATGTTTTTCAAAGATAATAAAGAATCCGGAATTTGCCTTTAAAGTCAGAAGCAAGCGTCCTCCAAGGGACAAGATAAATGCACTTATCAGCTTTGGAAATTCCATGATGTATACTACTGTTTTGGGTGAAATATACCAAACCCAGCTGGATCCCAGGATAGGATACCTTCACTCCACAAATATGAGGCGTTTTTCACTTAATCTTGATATAGCTGAAATATTCAAACCCATAATAGTGGATAGGACTATCTTCACTATTCTCAACAGAAATGAATTGACGGAAAAAGATTTTGAATCTGATTTTAATGGTATAATGTTGAATGATAAAGGAAGAAAAAAGTTTATAGAGGAGTACAACAATAAACTTTTAACCACAATAAAGCACCCTAAAATAGGAACTACTGTCAGCTACAAACGTATAATAAGGCTTGAATTGTATAAACTTCAAAAATATATAACTGAAGATGAGCCGTATAGTGGTTTTGTTGCGAGGTGGTAATTGGTGTTTGTAATACTTGTCTATGATTTTGGAGAAAAACGTGTCGGCCGTGCTCTTAAAACATGTAGAAAATATTTAACCTGGGTTCAAAATTCTGTTTTTGAAGGAGACATAAGCATGGCTAATTTAAAGAAATTAAAGTGCCAGCTTTCTGATATCATGGTAAACAGTGAGGATTCAGTGATAATATATACCTTTAAAAGTACCAGATATTCTAATAGGGAAGTTCTTGGAGTGTCGAAAAATCAACAGGATATATTTTTATGAAATGGCCTGTTTAATTTTCAAAAACATTTTAGGATTATCTTAATTTTTTTGTCGTCGACCCTGAATAGAGTAAAAATTACCGAGGGTCGACAATTTTTATGCCTGCAGTTAATTGGCGGGTTAAGATTGATTTTTGAAACTATTGTAGAAATTTTCCTGGATATTGCAATTTTGGACAAGCTGATGTATTCTTTATTTGATGGGTTTTAGAATACCTATAAGGAATTGAAACTAATATACTCATCACCTTCTATATTAGAGTATATTTTAGTTTTAGAATACCTATAAGGAATTGAAACCACATTTCTATATAATACTCTATCCCTACATCTGGGTTTTAGAATACCTATAAGGAATTGAAACCTCTGTGCTCCGCTGTTTCCTATACCTGCTGCCAGTTCGTTTTAGAATACCTATAAGGAATTGAAACTTGAATATCAGCCTTACCATTACTTCTGTATTTAGCTGGTTTTAGAATACCTATAAGGAATTGAAACCCCTTAGCCTAGAAAATCAATTACATCAAGTTTCAGTTTTAGAATACCTATAAGGAATTGAAACCAGAAAAACAAGCAGGAAAACTGATTAATATCCAGTTTTAGAATACCTATAAGGAATTGAAACATCCATCTGGCAGTGCTATGACTCCCTTGTCGTCCCTGTTTTAGAATACCTATAAGGAATTGAAACATTGATGGGGTATCTAAAACATTTGTGGCTAAATTAAGTTTTAGAATACCTATAAGGAATTGAAACAAGGCTATTTGTAATGGAACATAGAAGCTACTTCCCTGTTTTAGAATACCTATAAGGAATTGAAACTTGAAAATCAAGAGTTGAATGACAGGCAAAAATTATGTTTTAGAATACCTATAAGGAATTGAAACTTAGCCTTTGTACTATATCAATTTGAAGGGGACAAAGTTTTAGAATACCTATAAGGAATTGAAACTATTAAAAGATTCAAGTAAGGTAGATGGGACACTTGGTTTTAGAATACCTATAAGGAATTGAAACTGCAATAAATCTTTTGTTATACGTAAAATCAAATTCGGTTTTAGAATACCTATAAGGAATTGAAACTTAAGAGGCTTGCAGGCTCATTATGTGGCAAGATTGTTTTAGAATACCTATAAGGAATTGAAACTTATATCGTCTTGTATCATATCCTCTGCTTCTACTATGTTTTAGAATACCTATAAGGAATTGAAACTTTTGCTAGAAAGGAGTTTTAAATGTTCGCGGAAAGGTTTTAGAATACCTATAAGGAATTGAAACTAAATACTGATATCTTTCTGCAAAGAGTAAGCTTTAGTTTTAGAATACCTATAAGGAATTGAAACCATTTTCCATAGCCACCCATGATTCTTTTGTTCCTTGTTTTAGAATACCTATAAGGAATTGAAACTTTGAAGAGAGTTATAAAAAGGTAAGATGCAGATACAGTTTTAGAATACCTATAAGGAATTGAAACATATATATGGTATCGTGTTAAGAGAAACTTCTGTTGTTTTAGAATACCTATAAGGAATTGAAACGGCTATCCAGATAAGTATTAGTTACTATGGTTGCGGGTGTTTTAGAATACCTATAAGGAATTGAAACTTCCTTGTGCCTAACTCATTAGGCTTGTTGCCGTGGCGATTTTAGAATACCTATGAGGAATTGAAACTTTGGCCGGGGGGTGTAAAAATTTTGAAAAATAATTTTGATTTTAGAATACCTATGAGGAATTGAAACTTGTTATAACCACATGCATACACAGTATTGTCATTGATTTTAGAATACCTATGAGGAATTGAAACGTAAATGTAAGAAGTAAATTCTCTGCAGCAATTGTGATTTTAGAATACCTATGAGGAATTGAAACTCCGAGTAATAGCCTTTAGACTGCCCTTTAAACCTAGATTTTAGATTACCTATGAGGAGTAGTAATATCAAAAATACTTTTTTCTAGAAGTGTTGATATTACTTGCATTGTGGGCATGTCGGAATCTTGCATATGCCCGGCTGGTGACAAATTGGGGACAAAATTATTTACCTTCAAATATGTCCTTGAACTGGTCGAATTCCTGAACAACTTTGTTTTCCATTTTCTTCGTAACACGCAGATACGTGTCTTCTGTAACTTTTTCGGTTGAGTGTCCAAGTCTTTCCTGGATAGATTTTACGGTGGCACCATGTTCCAGGAGATACGTAGCACTTGTATGACGCAGGCCATGGAGTTTTACGTGGCGTATCTTATTCTTTTAAAAAAAATTCCCCACCCAGAGTAGGGCAGGGAATACATTAGATGTTTAGCTTCTGCTTTATTGCTTCCTGTAGTAACTGGGAAAAATTAATTTTATTTTCCTCAGCTTTATACTTTAGCCACTGCGGCATTGTCACGTTGGTGTTTACAGTTTTGTTGTTCATCTGAGCCCTCGCAAGCTTCATATCTGCAATTATAGGAACAACAAAATTTCCATCTTCAATTTTTATTTTCTCCGGCGGCGTTGGCTCTGGTATTTCCTCCTTGTCATCCTCCATATTCCAGAGAAACAATTCTAAGCCGTCCTTCGCCATTGCAAGAGCCTCCTCCAGGGTGTCGCCCTCGCTAATACAGCCAGGCAAGTCCGGGAAGTATATAGAATATCCACCTTCTTCACAAGGTTGAAACACTGCCGGGAACATATATTTATCCATGTTATTCACTTCCTTATTGATTTACTATTTATTTGAATCTTCAAGTGGTGAGGGCTTTATTTTAGCCCCGCCTGCTTGAATATTGACTTCAATGTTGTTTCTTTCAAATCCTTATGTCCATGGTATGGTACTTGAACTTTTCCTTTCTTTGTCGGGTGAATGAAATGTCTATGCGAACCTTTTTTGTTTTTCTCAATCCATCCATCCGCCTTTAGAATTTTTATTACCTCCCTTGCATTCATTTCCTTCCCTCCCTACAATTATATTATAACGCACGTTGGAGAGCGTGCCAATAGTTTTTAGAAGATTCTTTAAAATATTTTTAAAAATATGCTATAATAAATTCATGAACTGCAACAAATGTTGTTTTTAAATAAGGTTAAGGTTCTTACTTGACCAAAGTTGAACCTCAACATGAGATGTATTTAAACTAAAAGAGGAGACACATCTCTGCATCTCCTCCGAATTATGTCTATTTTATATGGTTGGGGACAAATCGGGGACAAACACCACCCCCAGTTATATTTTATTGGCACACATTACCGACAAACCGGGGTTGAAAATCATACATTTGCCCCATTTATAGAATGTGCCACATATTATATACACCTCATTTCTATTTATGAGGAATTGAAACTCAGCTAGTATTTTGTTACTTTTTGCTTCTAGCTCTTGATTTTAGAATACCTATGAGGAATTGAAACATAAGAGATATGAATCTTTTGGGATTGACAAGTCTAAAGATTTTAGAATACCTATGAGGAGTTGAAACGCGTGAGATACACCGATGAGAGCTTAAGGAAACTTATGGATATAGCCTATAAATGAAGTATTGACTTGAAAATTCACAGAGCTTTGGATGCATGAGATAAAGAAATGTATCATTACTCGGGCAAGCCATTCCTTGGAGATATAAATAAAATATAAGTAAATTACTGTACAATGGTTTTTTTTATATTTTTATGTAATTATCATGAAAAATATTGTAAATTTGGTTTCCAACCTAATTTATAAATGAAGACAGCAAAAACTGTTAATTCACAATGTATTATGATGCCTTTCTATATTTATTTCAGAAAACTAAAAATACCTGGAAAATTTTTAAAGGAACTCTTTATTTATGCGACTTTAAAGCATATAATAAAAAATGGCTGTTTTACATTGCTGAACCTTAACATAAGATGTATTTAAATCCTGCACCTGAGGATTTTGATTTTAAAGTGCAGAATGCTGAACCTCGACATGAGAGATTAGTTAAAAAATGTTTTAGAACTGTATTAAATTTTATGTTGTCGACCCTGAATAGAGTAAAAATTATCAGAGGTCGACGATTTTTACGTCTGCAGTTAATTAGCGGCCTGAGATTAGTTTTTTGAAATTCTTCTAAAGATTTTCCTGAATATTGCAATTTTGGACAAGCTGATGTATGCTTTATTTAATGGATTTTAGATTACCTATAAGGAATTGAAACATAATAAAAAAAATGACCTTAACAGGTCTTAAAAGGAGATTTTAGATTACCTATAAGGAATTGAAACCAAGAACTATAGCAGAGAGCTTCAATATGTCGCATGATTTTAGATTACCTATAAGGAATTGAAACTTATGCTTGCGCAGCTATTATAGGTTCTGAACATCTAATTTTAGATTACCTATAAGGAATTGAAACCTATATTCAAGTATCCCATCAAGAGTTATATAACTGGATTTTAGATTACCTATAAGGAATTGAAACCTCGTGGCAATATCAAATCAATGCTGCAGTAGGAAATATTTTAGATTACCTATAAGGAATTGAAACTAAAATTCAGTTTTTTACATATTGTTCGGGTTTATAATTTTAGATTACCTATAAGGAATTGAAACGTTTAACAAAGTTATACCAATGACTTCCCATGTTAGGATTTTAGATTACCTATAAGGAATTGAAACTCAAAAAGGCAAAATTAAAAATCGTTAGTTCCAGTATATTTTAGATTACCTATAAGGAATTGAAACCTTATAACCAGTTTAATACTGTAAGGTATAATTTTAATTTTAGATTACCTATAAGGAATTGAAACTTGCAAATTAATTATTGCTCTGATATGTCATGACAATTTTAGATTACCTATAAGGAATTGAAACATATAATCCCCTTTCAATACTTAACCCTATTTATTCAATTTTAGATTACCTATAAGGAATTGAAACCTAATTGTATAGGCGAGTATTAGCAATATAATACCATTTTAGATTACCTATAAGGAATGTTTAAAATTAAAAGAAAGTTTGACCAAATTACCATGAAAATAATTAACAAATTACGAATAAAAATGACTGTTTTACATTGGCTGAACATTAACATGAGATGTATAATAAATCATGCTATTTCTAATATTATGAATAAATGTAAAAATAAATATGATATAATTAATTCATAGCTAATGTCTAAAATATGTTTTGAGTAAGGATGGATTTTGTCATGAATAGAGTTGAATTGTTAAATATAATTGAAAATGGAGAAAATTCATATATAGAATTTAAAGAGGAAGGCATAAAGGCGAAAGAATTGGCGGAAGAAATTGTAGCTTTTGCTAATAGTGAAGGCGGGACAATATTAATAGGTGTATCTGATGACGGTAAAATAAAGGGAATAACTGATAAAAACATAGAAGAGAAAATTATGAATGTGTGCAGAAATAATTGCATACCTAATATAATTCCTGTTTATGAGAGTGTGGAATTAGATGGATTAAGGATATCAGTAGTTAATATTCCTAAAGGATTGAATAAACCTTATTATACAGTTGATCATAAATATTATATAAGAGTGGGAACTACAAAACGAATAGCATCAAGAGAGGAACTAATGCGATTGTTTGAAGCTAATGGAAGTATTCATTTTGATATATCACCAGTTTATGATACTTCTGTAAAAGATTTAAATCTGGACATAGTAAGAGATTATTTTTTAAAGTACAATACTTTTGATTTATATGAAGAAGACAAAAAAAGTTTAGAGAGAATATTGATCAATGCAGATATATTGAAAGAAGTAGAGGGGAAAGCTATGTGTTCTGTAGGTGGCTTGCTGATATTTGGAAAGAATGCAGATAATATTATGCCTCAAAATGGCATTAGCTTTGCACATTTCCGTGGAAATGAAATAACAGATGAGCTTATAGATAAAAAGATTGTTTGCGGCAGGTTACAGGATATAGCAGAGCAGATGTTGGTTATATTAAAAAACAATATGAAGAATCCTTCAACTATTAATCAGTTGAGAAGGCAAGAAAGAGAAGAATATCCCGTACTGGTACTTCGAGAAGCTATTGTAAATGCTCTTGTACATAGAAATTACAGCATTTTAGGCTCCAAGATAAGAATTTTTATGTTTGATGATCGTATTGAGTTTCATAGCCCGGGAAAACTGCCTAATACTGTTACCATTGAAAAAATGAAGATAGGGGTATCTTATGCCCGAAACCCATTTTTAGTAAAATATATGGAAAATATGAGATATATAGATCAATTGGGCAGAGGAATTCCCATGATAATTAAAACAATGAAGGATAAAGGTGCAAAAGAACCGCTTTTGCAGGAGTCAGGAGAAGAATTTATTCTTAGCATATATAAAAATGAATTGTAAATAAGGGGAGATTTTATGAATGTATATTTCAGAAGAACTTATTGATAGGTTTATAAAAGAAGATGTTCCTTATATTGATTTGACAACTTTAGCTTTAGGAATTAACGGTCAGAGGGGTAGAATACAATTTTTCTCAAGAGAAAGTGCTGTTGCTTGTGGTATGGAAGAAGTTGTAAAAATATTGAATAGGTTAAATATAGATGTAACCAAAACCTGTAGTTCAGGCAGTATAATAGAGAAAGATCAAATTTTTCTTGAAGGTGAGGGGAACTCTGAAGATTTACATATGGCATGGAAAGTTTCTCAAAATATTCTTGAGTACAGTTCAGGTATTGCTACAAAAACAAAAAAATTAGTGGAGAAGGTTTCTCGTGTAAATCCCAATGTACAGGTTACTGCTACAAGAAAGGTTATTCCTGGGACAAAGGAATTGTCTGTAAAGGCGGTTATTGCAGGGGGCGGATTTCCACATAGACTGGGATTGTCAGAAACCATATTGATTTTTAAGCAGCACTTGAATTTTTTAGGCGGTGTTGAAGGACTAATTAAAATATTAAAAAATGTTAAGACCAGGGCCTGTGAGAAAAAGATAATAGCAGAGGTGGAAAATTTAAACCAGGCTGTTCAACTTTGCAAAAATGGCATCGATGGTATTCAATTTGATAAAATTTCCTGGAATGAACTAAAGTCACATGTACATATTCTTAGAGACATCGACCCTTCTATCACAATTTTGGCTGCTGGAGGAATTAATGAAAGTAATATTGTGGAATATGCAAAAACTGGAGTTGATGCCATTGTGACCAGTTCAATGTATTATGCAGGACCTATAGACATTGGGTGCAGGATAGTGCCTATTTAGTAGATTGCGAAAAAAATATATTGCAGGTAGATATGATATTATTGAATGAATATCAGTAAAATGGACAACTTTTTTATTATGTACTATTTATAGTAAAGAAAAGTAACAGGAGTGTATTTGCATGGTGATTAATTTAGACGCAAATATAATAAAGTCAATTTCAAAAATTGGCACGAAGTATAAAGTTAATAAAATTGTCCTATTTGGCTCCAGGGCCAGAGGTGATAATAAGAAAACCAGTGATATAGATTTGGCTGTATATTGTGATGAAAATTTTCAAGATGAGGGCAAAATATATTTTGAGCTGGATGACATGGATACATTGTTAAAATTGGATATTATATTTGTCAACAGCAATACGGACAAGAAATTGATAGAGAACATTGGAAGAGATGGTGTTGTAATATATGAAGCCCTATGATAATAAATTAAATAACTTTATTAAGGCATTGCACAAATTGGAGGAAGGACTGCTGCAATACGATGGGAAAAATGAACTTTTAAGGGATGGATTAATCCAGAGGTTTGAGCTTACATTTGAGTTGGCATGGAAAACTTTGAAAGAGGTTTTTGAAGATGAAGGACTAATAGGGTTGAATTCTCCCAAATCTGTATTGAGAGAAGCATTTTCGGCAGGATTAATTAAAGATGAAAAATTATGGATAAATATGCTTAAGGACAGAAATCTTACATCACATATGTATAGTGAGATCAGTGCCGTAGAAATCAGTGAAAATATAAAAGACAAATATGTAAATGCTTTGAATGAGCTTAAAGATAAAATAGTTGAAAGAAAGGAGAAGTATTTATAATATTGATATTATCTTTTATATAAGATAGATAATTAAAATAATCAGTAGAAGCAGTCTAGTGAGGGATCTAAGGCTGTTTAGTAATAGAAAAATATCTAAACCGTTTTTGAAAAACAGAGGAGCTTTGAAAATGATACCTATGCCAAAAGAACTTATAGGAGCAACTACTTTTGATGAAAAAGGAAATAGAATATTGAAATATGGGACAACAGAAGAACAGAAAATAATATTTGAGCAGTTTTATAATGATTTGAAATCAGGTAATTTGACTGATACAATGATTGAATATGAAGAAGTTAACTCTTAATTATATATTTGGCTGGAGATAAAGAAAAAATCCTAAAATAACTGAACCATAACATTGAATGTGTTTAAATGTCTTTTTATACATGTCATGTATAGAGTTTGTTGAACCGTAACAAGTGTTGTAATAAACAGGTCCTAATTGTAGGGTATTATTATTGAAATAAAATATTAATCAGTCTTATTATATATGTAATACATATGAGTTAAGAACATAGTATATAAATATAAGGAAATCTATTGGAGGTATAATATGTGCAAAATTTTAGTAATATTAAGCACTATTTTTATTAATTATCATTTCAGATCCTTAGTTAAACGGGATTATATAAAAATATCTATTTATATTAAGTTTTACAAAAAATCCTATTTCTAGGCAGGAATTTTCAAAAAATAATCGAATGAAATATTATATAAGCTAATTGTTCCTAGTAATGTAAAATACAAATAAATGGAGGTGGATTATGGAAGTACATGAGATAAACGTCAAAGTGTATATTCTACAGGATATTACAGTAGAAGAAGCTTTGGAGGCTCTGAGTAAATTAATCGACAAATCTTTTTATAGGAATGAAGATTTAAAGGATTTTCATGAAGAGAATAAAATGAAAAACTATTGTTTTAACAGCCTGTATCCGTTGAATATGAAAACTAAAATATATGAAAAAGGTTGTATATATAATTTCCAATTGAGATGTATAGGTTTTAAATTAAGAGATCACTTTTTAAAATTTTTAGCAAATGAATATACATCAAAGTTAAAAGTACTTACATGCCAGAGCAAAAACATATATAAAAAACCTATAGATAGAATTTATAGTATAACTCCCCTGATGGTGAAAATGCCGGGCAGCGAAAAAATTATATACTGGAGGAATGGATATACTGAAGATGAATTTTTTGAATACATAAGGACAACCAGTATAAAGAAATACGAGGTTTTAACTGGGGAAGGTTTGGACAAAAACTTAAAGCTGTTCAACTATATGAAAATAGATAATAAAAAGCCTATAGCAGTTGATTTCAAGGGTAAGAAAATTCTTGGGGATAAAGTAACTCTAAGTGTTGAAACAAATAGTGATGCTCAAAGTATTGCCTATATGCTTCTTGGGACAGGAGCAGCGGATATGTGCCCAAGAGGTTGTGGGTTTATGAATTACCAATATATTAGATAATTTGGAGGTGATTGTATTTGATAAATGAAATCTGCAGTATATTCAGTAGAGAATATCAAAAAAACGGTGATGCCCTGATTATAGACAACTATATTTTATCACCGGGAGATTATGTGGAATTTACATTGGAAGATCGGGGAGAAGATGTAGAAATATTCAAGGTGGATAAAGAAACAGATAGATTTCAGGATAGATATAGAAAATTTGCAAAGATGGACTGCGTAAGCGGACTTATTTCAATGAACAAGCCTATTGATTCTGGTAAGATAGTACATAGCAATAATATGTATGCTTTTTATGTAAAAAAAGAAAATTTGGATTCAACTAGTGGAAAATTGAATGTAAAGGTAATAGATAGATACTATGATATTCTAAAAAATCCTGAAAGTAAATATAAAAGCAAACCTAAAAGTCTGGAACTGTATTTAAAATTTGAAAAAGAAAAGGGAAAGCCAGATGGAGAACTTATAGATAAAATTAGAAACTGGATTAAACAAAACATATATAAAATAGCAGAACGCTTAAATTTAAACAAAACCTATCTTAAATTATTCTACAGTACTGATCAGAAAAACTATGAGAGAGAAAGCCAGCGATACATAATACCCAATGTTTATAACAGCACAAAATATAATATTAAAATTGGAGATAAAGTTTATGGACTGCCGGATTTTAATATGGGATTGAATTCAAAAAAACCTTATCTTGATAATAAAACTAGAAAGAGCAGATTGCCGGTACTCGTAGATTCCAGTACTGTTTCAATGGAAAAAAAATTATTTGATAGTCTGTTGAACTATTCTGCAGAAAGGAAAAACTATATATATGTTGGTGATGATATAGAGGCTGTAAATTATAAAGATAATAGGAAGACTGATTTTAGAGGATATTTCTTGAGAATAAACAAGGGAAAGGAAGTGGAAATTGCAGACTATGATTCAATAACTGAATACAGATATAAATTAAAAGAGGATATAGAGGTTTTTCCCATAGTAGATAGAGGAATTGGCAAAAATTTTGAACTGTCTTTGGGTATTTTAAGTGATATAGGTGATCTGAAAAGAAAAATAAGTGAAATATTTTTTAATAAGTATTTGGAAAATAATTTTTTCACGGATGCAAAAGATATAAATTTAAATGATGCAAAGGTTAAAGAATGTCTTTTAAGGTACAGGTATGGGTTTTATACCTGGTTTTATAAAGGAGAGGATTTTTTAGTAAGTAAATTCTGGAATAGAATGACACTATATCTTTTATGTAATTCCATAAGTAAGGGAAATGTAAACAGGGCAATAAATCAATTTAATTTAAGACATGCAGTACTTGGCTATTTTAATGATGGAAAAGGGGGAGAGAAAATGGGAGCAGTAGTTGAAAATGTTCGAAAGAATGTAGATAGAAAAATAAATATAAAAGAGGACAAGAAGTATGAAGTGGAAATTGAGAGTGACAGAGAATATCATTTTTGTATAGGACAGCTTTTGAATTATTTTTATAGTCTGAACAGATCTGCAAGTAAAAACTATTCTTTTATAAATACTATAATCAATGCCAGAAATGTTAAAGTTGTAAGGGATAAGCTCAGGGCACTTTTTATAAAGTATGATTATGCAATACAATCATCCTTTAGATTCAACAATATGTACTATATGGTGCTATCCTATGAACCTGAAGGTGAAATTGACAAGGATCTTATAATAGCTGGATTTTTATGTCCTAATCTGATATATAAAAAATCCGAGGATAATAATAAAAAACATAATGATACGAACAAGGGGGAAAATTAAATGAACAGAGTGTATGGTGTTATTGGTATCAAGTCCATTATGGCAAATTGGAATGCTGATTTTGGCGGCTATCCCAAAACAATAGGTGACGGATCTATATTTGGAAGTGACAAGGCACTTAAATACAGTATAAAGAAGTACTGGGAAGATAATGGAGAAAAAATACTCTACATAAAATCGTTTAAGACGGACAAGGATAAGATAAGGCCAAGATCCCTTGAAGAGAGGTATAACCAGGTATTTAATACCACTCTTACAAAAAAAGATGAAAGTACAGTTATATTAAAGAATCTTTTTTCAGCTTTAGATGTAAAGTCTTTTGGGGCTACGTTTGCAGAGGAAGGGAATAATATATCACTTACAGGAGCTGTACAGATAGGCCAGGGATTTAATGTGTACAGGGGCTCCAGCACAGAGGAACAGCAGATATTATCTCCCTTCAGGAGCGACAGAAAGGTAAAGGATAATGAAGAAGCAAAAGAGGCAAATCAAAGTACCCTGGGCACAAAGATTGTAAGTGACGAAGCCCATTACCTGTATCCTTTTTATATAAACCCTATTTCTTATAAAGATTATGTGGATATGGGAGTGACGGAGGGATACACGGAAGATGATTACAGAAAATTTAAAGAGGGTGCTCTTATAGGAGCTACGGCACTTAATACCAATGCAAAAGCGGGATGTGAAAATGAATTTTCGTTATTTATAGAAACAGATGAAGAAACTTATCTTCCCAATTTGACTCAATTTATGAATTTTGATAAAGATGAAAATGGTGAGAATTCAATTACTTTTGCAGCAGAACTAAATGGAATTTTACAGGGAATCAAAGAAGACATTAAAAGCATAGAAATTTACTATAATAACTATAAATTGAAATTAAGCAGGATGCCGGAAGGAGCTAAAAAATTCAATATCTTTACAAGAAAAGAGGTTTAGGCAATGAAGGTAGTTAGGTTCAAGCTTTCCGGGAAAACTGCATTTTTTAAAAAGCCGGATGTGAATACTTACTATTATTTTACATATGGCAATATACACAAGATAGCCCTCCTAGGCATAATTGGAAGTGTGCTTGGACTTGGAGGCTATAACGCACAGAGCCTGGATTTTAAGAATAATGTTTACCCTGAATTCTATGAAAAGCTCAGAAACTCTAAGGTTTCAATAGTGCCTCTCAATGAACATGGTTATATAACAAAAAAAGTCCAGACCTTCAATAATTCTGTTGGATATGCAAGTAAGGAGAGTGGAGGAAATCTCATAGTAAAAGAACAGTGGCTGCAGGAACCAGAGTGGCTCATTTATGTAAAAATAGATAATATCACAGAGAAGTTTTCAGATATGATAAAAAATAATAAGGCCGTGTTTATTCCTTATCTTGGTAAAAATGATCATTTTGCAGATATTACAGGGGTTAGGGAGCTGGAAGTCGAGGAAATAAATAATGTGGATAAAATAGACAGTATTTTTGAAACAAAATATTTTGAAATAGACAAATACCAGGATGAAAAAGGAGATACGGCATGGAAGTACACTGAATGTCTGCCGGTAGCTCTTGACAGGGACTTAAATCAATATGAGTTTTCAGATTTTACGCAGACGAATATGTATATAGAATCAGGTAGCGGAGGAGTACATCTGTATAAAGATGAAGAAATGAATAAAAATCTATATTTTTTTTAAGATTTACAAAGGGTGAGTGTAGTGTATTTTGATGATATAAAGCTTTTTAATATTAAAGATTTTATACACAATGTGGATAATATGTATGCACACAGGGACAGAAATGATGAAAACAACAAAGAAAAATTTATGAAGCATGTGAAATCAACCTATCATTATTTTAAATTTATATGCTCTGAGAAGAACTTGGATAATGTATTTTATAATCTTGAGCGGAGTATATTGAAAAATAGAAGTGAAGACACAGTTCATTTGTGGAAGGAAATGTTTGCAAATACCATATACATGCATGATATGGGAAAGATAAATCCAGCATTTCAATATAATGTAATGTTGAATAAAGAGTATAAGAACAATAAAGCTGTTGAGAAAAATCATTCTCCGCTTGGAGCTTATATGTATGTAAGCTATTTTTATAAGAAAATAGAAAATATAAATAAAAGACATGATAAATTTTATTTGAAATATTTCATGTATTTAAATTCCTACATAATATCAAAACATCATGGATTTTTAGACAGTATGGGGGAGTATAAGGAAAAACTAAAGTCGTTTTCAAGAAGTCATAAAAAGGAGATCTACTATCCTAATTTAAATATGGATACATTGGATCAAAAAGTAATTCAAAATTCTTTTGAGAATTGCAGTAAATACATGAAGGACTGCTTATTATCAGATGATAAACTTGATTTTGTTATATACATCTATTCAAAATTACTGTTTTCCATCCTTACAGCAGCGGATTATTACGCCACTTCTGAGTTCATGAATGGTGAGAAAATCAATGATCTTGGAATAATAGATAATGGCTTAAAAAGGAAGTTTGGCGAGGATGTAGACAGTTATAGTACTTTTAAAAGTATAGAAGATTATAGAAAAAATCCCGTGAAGGATGGGAAATATACAAGTATAAACCAGCTCAGGTCTGAAATAACTATTGAGAGCGAAAAAAATTATATGGATAACCAGGATAAAAATATATATTATCTTGAAGCACCTACTGGCGGAGGCAAGACTATAACTTCTGTAAATCTTGCTAAATTGATGCTGAGATCAAATAAAAACATAAATAAATTATTCTATATTTTTCCCTTCAATACACTGGTGGAACAGACAGAAAATGAATTGATGAAGATATTTAATAATGACAGCATGATAAAGGAAAACTTGGCAGTAATAAACTCAATAACGCCTATAAAAATAAAGGATGTAGATGAAGACTGCAGTGAGATAATTGATTTAAATACCGGGAAAAAGGTTGACTATAATAAGTCTTTTATAAACAGGATCTTCATAAATTATCCTTTTGTCATAACTACCCACGTAAAGCTGTTTGATTCCTTTTTTGGTACAAGCAGGGAAGAGGTATTTCCACTTGTGAACTTGTGCAATTCAGTGATAATTCTAGATGAGATACAGAGTTATAAAAATTCCATATGGAAAGAAGTAATAAATTTTTTAAGTGTGTATTCGGAAATATTAAATATTAAAATCATAATAATGTCTGCTACACTACCGCGGCTGAATAAACTTGTAGACAGTGATGTGGGCAATTTTGTGTATTTGATAAAGAACAGAGATCATTATTTTAAAAATCCATTTTTCAAAGACAGGGTAAAGTTTGAAATGATTGATCTGAGAGAGGATGAAGATGAGGAATTTGAAAACCTGTTGAAAGATATAGAGTATGAAAGTAAAAGCAATGACAAGATATTGCTTGAATTCATATTCAAAAAAAGGGCAGATAGATTTTTTGATTATATAAAGTCTAATAAAAAATTTCCTCAAAATTGTAAACATGAAGTTGTAATAATTACTTCTGATGATAATAAAGCAGACAGAAACAGGGTCATAAAAAAGGCAAAAGAAAAAAATAAGAAAATAATTATAATAGCTACCCAGATTATTGAAGCCGGAGTTGATATAGATATGGATATTGGGTATAAAAACATATCTATTTTAGATGCAGAAGAGCAGTTTATGGGAAGAATAAACAGGTCATGTCTGAATATTGGCAGGGTAAAATTCTTTAAAATGGATGATTGCAAAATTATATATAAAAGAGATGTGAGAAAAGAGGAAGGACTTACGCTGGCCAGCAGGGAGATCCAGGAGTTGTTGAAAGAAAAAGATTTTGAGAAGTATTATGAAAAAGTTATAGCTAAAATCGAGGAAGTTAAGAGAGAATTGAATGACAATGGATATGGTGCTTTTATTAAAACCTTGAAGGATGTTAATTTTAGAAAAATAAAAGAGAATATGCAGCTGATAGATGAAAATAATCAACATAAATATACTATATTTTTATCAAGGAAAATAAAAGATGAAAAGAATAATGTACTTGATGGAAATCAAATCTGGGAAGAATATAAATCCCTTATAATGGACAATAAGATGGATTATGCCGAGAAGAAAGTTAAATTGTCCCAGGTAAATTCCAGGTTGAATTATTTTATATATAGAGTTAAAGAAATGCCGCAGGAATACAGTGATATGCTTGGAGATATATATTACATTTCAGATGGTGAAAAATATATAAAAGACGGCAAGTTCAACCAGGAGATATTCATTGGACAAACTCCTGATGAGGCAAATTTGTTTATATAATTACGGGGTGATTCAGCATGAAAATAAACGGTACGCTCATAAATTATTATTTTCACTGCAAGAGGCAGTGCTGGCTTCATGGAAGCAGAATCAATATGGAGGACAATAGTGAGGATGTTCACATAGGAAAGATAATTCATGAATTAAAATCCGAAGGAAAAAAGAATTCGGAAATATCCATAGACAATGTGAAAATAGATAAAATCACAAAAGATTATCTGGTAGAGATAAAAAAATCTGATGCAGATATAGAAGCTGTGAAATGGCAGGTGTTGTTCTATCTCAGCTTGTTGAAAAGCAAGGGAATTAATAGAGAGGGAAAAATTGAATTTCAGGAAAAAAATAAGGATGTATTTAAATTTGAAAATCTTGCTTTTTTAAGGCATTTAGGTTTTCGTTGAACCTTAACATGAGATGTATTTAAATTTTATTATTCCTTCCATATTTATACACCTCATTTATGTTGAACCTTAACATGAGATGTATTTAAATAGTTTTTTTGCCAGTTTGTTAAGTTCATTCAAATTCGTTGAACCTTAACATGAGATGTATTTAAATAAGTTGCTACAATTAATGCTAATAAGGATAGAGCCAGTTGAACCTTAACATGAGATGTATTTAAATGTGACTTTATCTGGCTATTCTGCTAGTGAATTAGGTTGAACCTTAACATGAGATGTATTTAAATACTTCAACATACACAGTTTTCATATTAGGATCTGGGTTGAACCTTAACATGAGATGTATTTAAATCTTATATTGGAAGGTTAATTATTAGCTGGCTTTGTTGTTGAACCTTAACATGAGATGTATTTAAATCAAAGAGGTCATTGCGGTAATAGACAGCAGGGGAGGGTTGAACCTTAACATGAGATGCATTTAAATGAAGTTGGACCTGACCCTGTTCCAGCGTTAGAACTGTTGAACCTTAACATGAGATGTATTTAAATTAAAGAAGTTCTTGTTCTGGTACGGGGTATTCCTCCGTTGAACCTTAACATGAGATGTATTAAATAATAATTGATAGTACAGAAAATCCGGGATTACCAATCCATTTATACGACCCTTGTTTAGGATAACTGTAGTAGTATTTGTCACAGTTATAGCATCAAAATTGAATATGAATTGTACTGTAGTTTCAGTTGTGGGGATATCGTTAGTAATATTATATAATCTAGTAAGGTTTTGTTGTAAATGGAAAGAAAATCAAGTCGGAATAATGTACTAAAATAATTAGCTAAGAAATATTAGTAATCCATAACTGGTTGGCATACCATCAAAAAATAGTAACCCATTGCATTTAAGCATACTAGTAGAATAAAGTAAACCAGAATTAATGAGTGTGTTATGGATGGAAAGTAATCAAAGCTGTATAGTATTACTTGGCAGAATAATAATCTAAACTTCTAGTATCAAGTAAAGGATTTGTTGTGAATGGCAATCGGAGAAATAAGTTTATTAAGATGACATCAGAAGAGTTTAATACTTGCGTAGGGTTTGCCCTGCACAATGGAGATAGTCGAGTAAGCCTATTGCTTAAATGGTGGTATGACAATACAACACTAAAGGATGCTCATCAGCGATGTAAAGAACTATATGAGAAGGATTATAAGGGAAGTCTGTGTATTAAAGATTACGTTGGAGATTGTGTACTTCTGTATGGGCATCATAGTGTACTGTTGGATTTGGGATATACAACAGAGGAAGAATGCTCTAAGTATATAGATAATTACATAGATAGTTTGACATCAGATGATTAAATAGATATATTTATAAACAGACGCTTAATATCCAACATAGGCAAGTTTGTTTCAGCGTGATGATAAAAATAGATGGGGGAGATTATAATGAATAGGAAAAAAATTATGAGTATGTTACTGTCGGTTGGAATATTATGGAGTATGCTGTTTGGTGCTGGAGATGGTTTTATGCTAGGTGGAAATACTGTGAAGGCATTTACTCTTTCAAATGGAGATGTTGATGCGCAGATAGCACCTAAAAAGACAAACACAGGATGGATAACATCGGACATAACAGAGCCAGATAACGTATTACCAGGTCTTGGAACTGAACCAACAAATTATATCGAGGTGCCTGATGACAGTGATTTATTGACCGATAAGGTTAATTGGCAATATACAGATAGTTATTCAGATAATATAATTGCCAGTGTTAGGCACAAGTTTATAGATGTGTCAAAGTTAAACCTTGATGGTAAAGTTTATAGATATAAATTTACTGCAAATGGAAAGGTTTATGATACGTACTATGAGGTACGAAGGATGTATGCAACTTATGTAGATTTTCTTCAGCATAACAGTGATGTGCAGTGTGTGAGAGTTGTTTCATATGCAATTTTTGTCGATGGAGAAGTAGCTGAAGGATTTAGCAACCGCTCGTTTGTCTATGAGTCAGACACTGGTGAGCTTCCGTATTTGAGGTTTATGATATATAACTCTGATGATGAATTGAATCCTCTACTATCACATAGTAGAAAACCTACAAAAGACAACTACCCAGATTCATCAGAGGAAGGATTTATACCAGGAAGTATTGCAGGAGAAGGGGAATATCCAGTGTATAGTCCTTATGAAGATAGTACGCCAGGTGGCAATTCAGATACAGGGGAAAGTGGAGATGTGCCAGTCGGCGGTACAATAAACTTTACCAGATTAGCAGGTGATAATAGGTATAAAACAGCTGTAAGTATTGCAGAGGAATACTCTGGAACAAATAGTGTAGATAATATAATAGTTGCCAGCGGTAAGAATTTTCCAGACAGTCTTGCTGGTGCAACTTTAGCGAAGAAGCTAGATGCACCGATACTGCTTTTGGGAGACAGTGAGGAAGATTTGGTGGAGATAACTAAGTATATAACTAGGTGTCTTAATTCAGACGGAAATTTATATGTACTTGGTGGTGATGGTGTAATTTCTCAGGAATTTCTGGACAGGTTTAGTTATAGGTATAATATCATAAGATTAGCTGGTACTAATAGAGAGGAAACTGCAAGTAAGATAGTTGATACAATACAACCTGCTGTTGGGACACCAATAGTTATAGCAAATGAGGATAACTACCCAGATGCACTGTCAATATCGCCTGTTGCAGCAGAAAATGGATATCCTATAATGATAACTAAACAAGATAAACTGGCAGATTATATTAAAAAATATATAGGGGATAAGAAGCCAGAAAAGATTTATTTTGTTGGCGGCACTGGCTCTGTAAGTGAAAATGTTAGAAACGAGGTTAAGCAACTTACCGGTCTATCTGATGAAAATACTCCAAGAATAGCTGGTAAAGATAGATATGGTACTTTTTTAGCAATTGCAAAGGCTTTTGACTTTGGAAATGCTGTTTTCACTGTAGTAAATGGATTAGATTTTCCAGATGCCATAACAGGAAGTGTGTTATCTGCTAGCAAAGATTCGCCAATACTTCTCGCAGATGTATCAGGCAGCTCTAATATGGGGGATTTGAAGGATTATATTAAATCTAGTGGATTTAAAAATGCATATGTATTGGGCGGTACGGGGGTATTCCCGAAAGAAGTCATGGATAAGTTAGCAGACTAAGGTATAATGCAAGTTTATATACATATAATAAATGTATTAAAACATGGGGTGGTAGTGTGGATTATAGTATTTATACAAATAATCGGATTAGAACCCCTTAGTTTGGAATTAAGGCTCAATATGTAAAGCCTTACTATTACTACAAAGAATTCTGATTTCAGCAGTAAGCTGGAAAACATTTTAAATGGGCAGTTTAACCCTATTGCACCAAATGCAGTATGGTGTACAGATATTACAATCTTTGGACTAATGCAGGTTTTGTATACCTTGCAAGTATTATGGATTTATACTCACAAAAAATTATAGCTTAGACACTTTCAAATTATAATACTGTAAGGATTCACAGCCACTGCAATTATATGTCATCAAACAAGTTTGAAAAAGTATATAGAAAGACTGCAAAATTTAATGAATCAATTGCAAGTTAAAGTTTATAGGCTTATTTAGAATTTTCCTATTTTAATTTGTGCTTTTTCTTGACATAGTACCAAACAAAATTATAACAAGAGAATGAAGAATTAAAAAAGAAGGTTGCTGATATGCAGAGTATTGCGGCTTCTGCGCAAGAGGCGACTAATACGGCACAGCCAACGTAATAGTTTTAGCCCCAGACCATTAATTGGGTCTGGGGCAACTCTTTTAGGTCATAAAACGAAAATTGATTGCATTAAATTCTATCAAGTTCCTCAACTGTTCTTTCATTTTTTACGTCTCCAGTATTTAATGTGGTTTTTGCTTCAATTAGCATTACATGAACCTCTTCTTTAGCAACAGGCATATGTTCATTTCCTCTGGGAATAATGAGAAATTCTCCTTCATTTAAAGTAACATCCTTATCCTTAAACTTAATAATCAATGATCCTTTTAGAACATAAAACATTTCATCTTCGTTTTCATGAGTATGCCATAAAAACTCACCCTTAAATTTAGCAACCTTCACATAGGAATCGTTAATTTCGCCTAGAATTTTGGGACTCCAGTATTCATTAAAAAGATTTAATTTTTCATAAACGTTGACTTTATCCATTAAAACATCCCCTTTAAACTTTTTATAAAGCATTTTATAAGTTATAATATATATAAGGTATTGTTACGAAGTAAATTATAATTTTATTAGACAGTATGTACAAGTACGCACTTTTTTATCATATACTTACTATTTAGAAAGAAGAATAAAAAAATGGATAAAACTAAAATTGAAGAATTTAAAGATCAGGAAAAAAGACAAAAAGACTTCAAATGTTCTCTAGGATTTTCTATGACCGTTATTGGCAGTAAGTGGAGAGCAATAATATTATGGTATATATTAAAGAGACAACCAATAAGGTATGGGCAATTAAAAAAGTCTATTCCAAATATAAGCCATAAAATATTATCACAGGAATTAAAAAAACTCGAGATGGATAACCTTATTGAAAGAATCCCCTATACAACAATTCCGCCTAAAGTGGAATACATACCTACTGATAGGGGAAGATCATTAGAAAATATATTAACTGAATTATGCATCTGGGGCAAAAAATATATGCTATAGGTTTATTGACATAAAATTTAAACATAGAAATAATTATTGCCCCAGAAACGGGGCTTTATTTTTTTTGAATTAGAGCATCATAGGTGGCATATCAAATCCTAAACTTCCTATCTTCACTATTCTATTGAAAAAGAATTCACTAATTATTGTTTGAGGAAGATCTTTCAGTTTATGATATTTTGTTAAATCCCATTTATTTAGCAATGCTTTCTCCACATATCTTTGACAACCACCAATAACTGAATTTGCTGCCTGTTTTTTGAAATATCACTTTCTTGACAAAATTTAGTGGCGTTAGTTATAGCTTTATAAATTATTCCATAAATTTGTGAAACCGAAAAATTATCAAGCAAGTCATTAAATACAGCTATTGTTTTTTTACCGGGGTTAAAATCAAATCTTACACTATCCATTTGAAAATTAAGATATTCCAAACACTCGGACAATGCAATGTCTCTCCAAATTTTGAATGCTTCTTCACTGTTATTTTTAGTAAATTCAGATGGATTTATTATATCACTGATAATTTTCTCTTTACTATTATTTGAAAAATCTATATTAAGAAAATAATTAACAT
>NZ_FXYI02000021.1:0-29946 GCF_900184915.1 Clostridium sp. HV4-5-A1G
AATTTTAGAATTAATCATGGCTTTATTTCTTATGCCCTTTTTTTCTGTTTAGCTATTATAAATTACAAGAATTACCTTTAATCTTCTAAGTACCTTTTTTTGAAACTTCTTCCCATCATCAATTCATTTTTATCAGTGAGTTTCGCAATTACCTAATATCAGATTATCAACTTTACACACCAAATCCTTCCATTGTTCAATAAAATCCCCGCAGTGGGTTTTTCCTTCCGGAGTTATACAATAATACCTCCTGTCAGGACCTTCCGGGGAAGGTTTTATTACACTGGAAAGATAACCTTGCTTTTCTAGCTTCTGCAGCAGCGGATATACGGTACCGGCAACTATTTCCTTAAATCCGTGTTTTCTTAACAGCTGAATCATCTCATACCCGTATACCTCATTTTCTAAAACAATCAAAAGCACGCATCCTTCAAGTACGCCTTTCAAGAGCTGAGTTTGCTTCAAATTATCCCTCCTGACCTCATCTATTATGCAATACATATTAGTGTCAATATTATTATACAATAATACATCTATTATGTAAAGCATAATAGATGTATTATATTGTCTCAATGAATGGATATTATGATCAAACACATCAGAAGCATTGGATATTCAATAGGTGCACCAATATAATCTAGAATCCTCAACTATACATTATGTGCGGTAATTTCCTCATTATTTTTAACTCTTCTATTATTATATACAGATAAAAGTATTACTGAAATCAAAAGTAAAAGACTCCATAAAGCTGCTTTAAACAACAATAGTACAAATGATATGATGAGTATGGAAATTGCAATTTTTAGTTTGATACTGTGCAGTAACTTGAATCCGGCAGCCAATCCGATTATTGCATTGGACAGGAAAAATACATTGGCACAGGTTATAATTTTATCCATATTTATAAGGTTTGCAGCAGACAGGGATAAAACTGCAAAATGTATGCATACAAGTGTTATGATAGCTTTAGTCGGGCTTTCATATCTGTTCATATATGACAGATATGCAGGCAGCTTATTGTTTGCTGCGCGCTGTGCACTCATTCTTGAAACTCCTCCAACTACCATAAGATAGGTGCACATACACAGTCCTGACGCAGCAATGGTGATTACAGGTAAAGAAAATGAACCAAACAGAGGTGTCATGATTGCCAGTATATCGTGATTACCGGCAGATACATTTTGTATGGAAAGGGCAACAATAATATACAAGCTGATAATGACTATTAAGCTCACAGTCATTGCTTCAATAAGCGTTTTTTTAGGATTTTTTATATCTTCAATATAGTTGCCTACAACTTCCCATCCTATGATTGCCCAAAATAAAAGCAAGAGAGTATATCCGAATTTGGAGATGGAAAAGGATGTCTGGTATACATGTATATCTGAAGCAAAAATCAACGTATACATACTTCCGCAAAACAATAATACTGCCGTAAATCCTGTTAAAACCAAGGTGAATTTTCCAAGAGCCTTTACACCATACATAAGAACCAGGGCACATATGATTTCCATTCCAAATGCAATGATCTCCACTTTTATATTTGAAAACAGACTAAAGTTTTTTAAAAAGTCTGCAGCTGTAATCAAAACTGCCGTAGGGCCAAAACAAACTGCGGCTGTGAGAAAATTTGAAGTCAGTTCTCGAAAAAAACCTCCAAAGGCATTTCCAACTGCAATTGCAACGCCTTCATTTCCAGGACTTTTCAGACTCAAGAATATAAAAACATAGGCAAATATAATGCCAAGCAGCATTATAATAATCCAGGCAGCTATCGCCCACCCCCCAACCAGCTTGTAGGCAATTGGCGGTAGCAGTATTATTCCTGATCCCAGTACCGAGCCTGCTATGAGGCCGGAAAGTGTTATTGTTCCAATATTTTTACTCATATTTTACATTTAGTGACAGGATGTAATAATAAAAATCAAGCCTTCACTAAACTTCACCTCCTATTTTTTCTTCAATCTTATTGCAGCC
Source organism: Clostridium sp. HV4-5-A1G (assembly GCF_900184915.1). Lineage (NCBI taxonomy): Bacteria > Bacillati > Bacillota > Clostridia > Eubacteriales > Clostridiaceae > Clostridium > Clostridium sp. HV4-5-A1G. The sequence continues at coordinate 1,981 of NZ_FXYI02000021.1, forward strand.
AGCTGTACTTTTTAAAAAATTTAATTAAAAAATTATTGAATTTTGGATAGATTTATATTATCATAAGATTAACTATTAATAAAATTGAATTATTTGAAAATACAATTCGATTTTGTTGAAGTTAAGGAGGTATACCATGGAGTTTAGAAATCTGATAACATTTTCGGAAATTGCCCATTTGAAAAGTTACACCAGAGCAGCAGAGGAATTGGGATATGCTCAGTCTACTATTACAACCCAGATTAAGCTTTTAGAGGAGGAGCTTGGTGTAAAATTGTTTGAAAAAATCGGAAGGAAAATACATCTTACTTTAAAAGGCGAAGTATTTCTCAAATATGCAGAAAATATAATAAGTCTTACAGAGAAAGCCAGAGAAGCAGTGGGCGGCGTAGATATTCCCCGTGGAATTTTAAGAATAGGAATTGTGGAGTCCCTGTGTACTATGAGGCTTCCAGAACTGCTTAAAAATTATCATATGAAATACCCTGAAGTGGAAATCATAATTAAAGTGGGAGTCTGCTCAGATTTGAGAAGTATGCTCAAAAACAATATAGTTGATCTGGCATTTATACTGGATAAAACAACTGCTGATCCAGATTTGATATGCTGTGTATCCTACAATGAACCCATGATATTTTTGACCTCTCCTGTAAATAGACTTGCCGGCAAAAAACAAGTTACAATGGAAGATATTAAAGATGAGCCTTTGATTGTAACAGAAAAGGGCTGCAGCTACAGAAATATCTTTGAGAAAATGTTTCAAAAATCAGGTCTGAAGCCCAATATAGCCTTGGAAGTCGGAAGTGTTGAAGCAATCAAAGGTTTTACCATGAGTAATCTGGGAATAACCCTGCTTCCCGTTATGACTGTAGAGAAAGAACTAAAAAGTAGACAGCTTGTTGGGTTTGATTTGGACGGATGTGAATTCAATATGGCCACACAAATACTATATCACAAGAACAAGTGTGTGACAGCTGCAATGAGGGCTTTTATATCAGAGGCCAGGGGCTAGAATTTCAAGAGAGGACTTATTTTGAATGTTAGATAAAAAAATATTACCTTGAGGAAAAGTATCCCATTCCTCAAGGCAATACATTCCCAGCAGATATTTAAACCATATTCTCTGGCTTGATAATATGGTCAAACTGTTCTTCTGTTAAATATCCCAGTTCTGCAGCTGCATCCTTCAAACGGATTCCTTTTTTATGGGCAAGCTTTGCAATCTCAGCAGATTTATCATAACCGATGTATGGATTAAGTGCAGTTACAAGCATCAAGGATTTATCCAGGTTTTCCTTCATTTTGTTCACATTAGGTTTTATTCCCGCTGCACAATTATTGTTAAAGGATATAATTACATCTGACAACAGCCTGACAGATTGTAAAAAGTTATATATGCACATGGGCATAAACACATTCAGCTGGAAATTTCCCTGTGAAGCACCAAAAGAAATTGCAGTATCGTTTGCCATCACCTGGCAGGCTACCATGGTAACAGCTTCGCACTGTGTCGGATTTACCTTTCCCGGCATTATAGAGCTTCCAGGTTCATTTTCAGGAATGGTTATCTCCCCAAGACCACACCTGGGACCGCTGGCATACCATCTGACATCGTTGGCAATTTTCATCAAATCCGCTGCCAGAGATTTCATGGCACCATGGGCATAGACCAAATCATCCCTGCTGGTTAAAGCATGAAACTTATTTTCAGCAGTGACAAAATTTGTGCCAAGATAATTGCTTATTTCCTCTGCTGCAATTTTACCAAAATCAGGAGGTGCATTGAGCCCAGTTCCCACAGCCGTTCCTCCCAGCGCCAATTCTCTCAGGCCTTCTATAGATTGTTTTATATTTTTCTCTCCCTTGATGAGCATCTGCTTCCATCCGCTTATTTCCTGAGAAAATGCTATGGGGACAGCATCCTGCAGATGGGTCCTTCCCGTCTTTATAACCCCCCTGTTTTCTGTTTCAAGATGCTCCATGGTACCTTTCAGTATATCTACTGCCGGAAGTAATTTATTCTCTATTTCCACTACGGCAGCTATATGCATGGCCGTTGGAAAGGTGTCATTTGAGCTTTGGGACATGTTTACATCATCATTGGGATGAATGAGCTTTTTACCCAATATCTGATTTGCCCGGTTGGCAATAACTTCATTTACATTCATGTTGCTCTGTGTCCCGCTGCCTGTCTGCCAGACCACCAGTGGAAAATTATCATCCAATTTGCCTTCATAAATTTCATCACAAACCTGTTGAATTACCTTCATTTTTTCATCATCAAGCTTGCCCAGCCTGTTATTTGCCTTTGCAGCTCCTTTTTTTAAAATACTGAATGCCCTGATCACCTCTATAGGCATCTTTTCTGTACTAATTTTAAAATTTTCAAAACTCCTCTGGGTTTGGGCACCCCATAATTTATCGGATAGGACTTTCACTTCTCCCATTGTGTCCTTTTCTATTCTATACTCCATAAAATACCTCCTGTTTATTTTTTATTAAATACAAAATGTACTGATTCGTAAAATAGAAACAGTGCGAATTATTTTTTTTACAAATATTTTTGCATATATTTATATATAATTGAGTTAAACAAGCTCCTATTACTCCAAGTATAAAGTTATTAATTATATTATTTTTTAGTTTAACAATATCAAACCCTATAGTAAAAATCAAAAAGAATATTAAGAATATAATTAAAAAGTTGATTACTTGAAATAACTTACTACTTTTCATGTATCATCGCTCCCATTATTCATGATAATTCACCATTATGAATTACTCCCGCAAATAAATTTTTTCAGCTCCTTCAATGAAAATACCAGACTTATTTGCACTATAAAAGATTCGAGTTTTATTAATTGATACTGCAATTATACTATAGTATAATCAAAACATAAATCCTATCAAGTGATTCTTAGGTTCAGATGGAGTTTGCTTATAAGGAATACTTTTCTCCACCTGAACCCTAGCGGAACTTATCCAGACGCGTAGCAGTGCTTATCTCCCACTTTGAGAAGCTGGGAGTATTAGCAATGGTAGCGTTCGGATAAAAATATAGAGGAGGTTATGAAGTTATTATGAAAGATTTAAAAAAGAACTGTAAAGTTGCCCTTATACAGGCATCACCTGTTCTGTTTAATAAAAATGCAACTATCGACAAAGTTGTTCAGGAAATTCTTGAAGCTGGAAAACAAGGTGCCGATGTCATTGTATTTCCCGAATCCTTTGTTCCCTGCTATCCCTATGGAATGACTTTTGGCTTCACTGTAGGCAGCCGTATGGAAGAAGGCAGAAAGGACTGGAAAGTCTATTATGACAATTCCGTCATTGTACCAAGTGCCGACACAGACCGCATTGCCAGGGCAGCTGGTAAGGCACATGCCTATGTAAGTCTTGGCATTACAGAAAGGGATATCAATAATTGTACCCTCTATTGCACTAATCTGTTTTTCTCACCGGAGGGAAAGCTTGTGGACAGACATCGTAAATTAAAGCCAACCGGTGCGGAGCGCTTCATATGGGGTGACGGTAATAAAGGTGCCTTTCCCATCATCGATACTCCCTGGGGAAACATGGGCAGTTTAATCTGCTGGGAAAACTATATGCCTTTGGCACGTACAGCTCTTTATATGAAAGGAGTTACACTCTATCTTGCACCCAACACAAACAACAATGAAGAATGGCAGACTACAATACGCCATATAGCAATAGAAGGACACTGTTATGTAATTAATGTCAATCAATATGTAACAAAAGATATGTATCCTGATATTTTCCACTGTCCGAATGAAATGGCAAATTTGCCAGAAGCTGTTCTTACCGGCGGCAGCTGTATTGTGGATCCATTTGGGCACTATGTCAATGAACCTGTATGGGACAAAGAAGAAATCATTTACGCAGACATCGATATGAATCAGGTTCCGCTCAGCCGAATGGAATTTGATGGGACAGGTCATTATTCACGTCCAGATGTCTTGGAACTTGTTGTTCATGAATAACTTTTCCACAGGTCCAGAAATAATATAAGCATAGTGCTAAAATCGGTGCAGAAAAGCAAAATAAAACAGGCTCTACAATTTTTCAAAAGTCAGGGGGTGCACTGAGTCCTACCCATATAATCATCACTCTCAGTGCCAATTCCCTTAAAACTTCTATAGATTTTTTATATTTTCCTTTCTATCTTTCAATTACCTGCTTCTATTTGCCTATGAGAAAAATCTTTTCCAGAAAGCTAAAGATCATCTGGTTTGCTGATTTCCCTGCGGTGCTGAAGGTGAATACCTATATGTCCTATTTCCAAAATCACTGTGGAAATAAAAAGCCACATTACTTTACCATATACAGCAAGCAGCAAAAACGCAACAACAGGCAGTGTGGCACTTGCTGCAGGAATACCGAAAAAGCTGCTGTAAAAGTCGCCCAATGTCTTTTTGCTTTTAAAATATCTAACCCACCAGCAGTCCAATTACAGTCATGATATGATAAATGCTATTTTTCATTTTCCATCCTCCTCATAAATAAAAATATCTTCAATATTCATGTTAAAATATCTTGCTATTTTAAAGGCCAGTATTATCGACGGGTTATATCTGCCGTTTTCAAGAGAACCTATTGTCTGCCTCGATACTTCAAGAGCCGCCGCCAGATCTTCCTGTTTCAAATCATGCTGCTTTCGTATTTCTTCCAATCGATTTTTCACATTTTAATCCTCCTTATGGAAAGCAAGCTTTCCATATATCAAGTATATCAGATGGTGATAACTTAATCTATGGATACTTTAAAAATATATAAATTGTAAAATAAGAAATGGTGTATTTATGAAAAATGATATGAAAATCAACAGATATCTGAAAAAAGCAGAAGAGGCTTTTGAACAGAACAACCTGATTAAAGCGCTGAATCTATACAAGAGGGTTGATGAGGGACTTGAAAGAGTAAGACAATTGAGATAATATACAAGCAGCAGCTGTATTGTGGATCCGTTCGATCACTATGTCAATGAATCTGTATGAAACAAAGAAGAAATTATTTATGCAGACATTAATATGGATCAGGTTCCACTTAACCTTATGAAAAAGGCATTTTCCTTTTGCGACATATTAAATTAACCATTTAAGTTTTGAATAATAAAAATATCAATGTACCATCTGGGATAATAAGTACTATAATTAAAAAAGTGACAATTTTAGATTTCATATATTTTCATGTTATTTAATTTATTATCAGGAGAGGAGGGAAATAATATGACTGAAAAATATGGGGTTTATAATTTTGAGAATGACCCTTATAATTATGTTATAAAAACTTTTTGCAATAAATGGAAAACATATATTATAAGAGGTATATCCTATGATGGAACCACTCGGTTTAGCAGGTTTACAAAACAACTTCCTATATCTGAAAAAGTTCTCACGACAACGCTAAAGCAACTAGAAGCTGATGGGATAATCCAACGCACCGTTTACCCTGAAGTACCTGTTAGAGTCGAGTACAGTCTTACAGATATAGGAAAAAGCATACTGCCAATTTTAGATATACTTTATGATTGGGGATGGAAACGTATGAAAAACTTAGGAATTGAAATAGACCCTCTTGGTGAAATGTGGCATGGATATCGTGAGAAAGATAATTCAATAATGGACAATCCATTCAAAAAAAAATAATTTTTCAGATAAAAAGAAGCTGCATGCATTTAGACAATCGCATGTAGTTTTTTTATATATATGTCAAAAAGAAAGTAACTTTAATTTTTGTATATTACTGCAAATATTTTCTGCTTTCCGAAAAATTGTATGTACTTCACAGCCATATTTAATTGTCCTATACTAAAATTATACTTGATTATAAAAAAACAGTAGAAAGGAGTTTATTTATGAATACGTTTCCTCATATGTTCTCACCTTATACTATCAAAGGTGTAAAATTTAAGAACCGGGTATTTGCTTCACCCATTACGACTAATCGTATTGTAGACCATGGATACCCTACCCCTGAAGGCATTGATGCTTTTGAAACCAAAGCAAGGGGAGGCTTTGCTGAAGTTACAATCACCGAATCTTTTATAGATAACGAATACTCTGCCCGCCATGAACACGGTTTAAACGTTTATTCCAAGAATATGACCACATTCCACATGGAGAGTATAATGACACTTACTGAGGCAATAAAAGCTCATGGAGCTGTTGCCTCCATCCAATTAAATCATATTGGTGCAATCAATCATCCAGATACAATTATCAATCATAATAATCCCATTGGTCCTTCTTCATTTATACGCAAGGATGGAGTTCAAGTAGATGAAATGACCGTAGAAATGATAAAACATGTAGCTAATAATTATGCTGAAGCAAGTTGGAATTGCAAAGCACTTGGCTTCGACATGGTTATGCTGCACGGCGGCCATGGATGGCTATTATCTCAGTTTATCTCTCCCCGTATGAATCATAGAACAGATGAGTACGGTGGCAGCATGGAAAATCGTGCTCGCTTTCCCATTATGGTTTGTAAAAAAATTCGTGAGCTCTGCGGTGATGATTTTCTGATTGAATACCGTGTTTCCGGTTCCGAACGTATTGAAGGCGGCATGACGCTTAACGACTGCATTGAATTCTGCAAGATCATTCAAGATTATGTTGATATCATACATGTTACTAGCGGTGTTTATCATTCTCACGTAGAGACAAAGGCTTTCTCCTCCATGTATGACAAACATGGCTGCAATTTGGATCTTGCTGCTGCCGTTAAAGCTGCTGTACATGTTCCTGTTGTAGCTGTAGGCGGATTCAATGATCCACAACAGGTTGAGGATGCAATTACTTCTGGCAAATGTGATTTTGTAGCACTAGGTCGCCAGCAATTTGCAGACCCTGAATTCTGCAACAAGGCACAAACTGGACGTGCAGATCAAATCGCTCCTTGCCTGCGTTGTTCTTGTTTTAATCCTCTGCCTCCAAATCCAAATGAGCGTCCGATTCCTGAATTATGGCACTGTACAGTAAATCCCTGGTCATCACGAGAGTTACGCTGGAGACAAGCCCCCCTTCCAAAGGGAAGACGCAAGGTGCTGATCATCGGTGGTGGCGTTTCTGGAATGTATGCTGCATTAACAGCAGCCGAGCGCGGTCACAATGTAACCCTATGTGAAAAAACATCAAAACTAGGCGGCTTATTGTGGTTTACCGATGTAGATACTCACAAAGAATCTTTAAAACGCTTTCGTGATTCTCTTGTAGCTCGCTGTAAATATGTTGGCGTTAATATTATGTTAAATACAACTGTTACTCCCAAACTAATTGAAGGCATGAAGCCTGACGCAGCCATTTGCGCAGTCGGCTCTCATCCTTTTATTCCACCCATTAAAGGAATTGAAAATGCAACACATGCTATAGAAATCTATAAAAACTTATCTTTATTAGGCAAGAAAGTTGTTTTAATCGGAGGTGGTGCAATCGGATGTGAGTCCGGTTTCTTCTTTGCAGAACATTGTGGCTGCCACGTACATATTCTTGAAATGAGAGATGACGTATGTAAAGATTCAAATGACTCTCAACGTCGTGCTTTAATTCCAAGAATGAAAAAAGTGGGCATGACATGGGATTGCAATGTATCAGTTAAAGAAATCATCAACAATTGTGTAAAATTTATGGATAAGAATCAAAATGAGCATTTCATTGATGCGGATAACATTATATATGCCTGTGGTAACCGTTCCAATGATGAGATTGTAAAATCTTTGGAAAACATCGTTCCATGGTTTATAGTTACTGGAGATGCCAAAAAAGCCCGTACAGTAAAAGAGGCAACTTATGAAGGCTTTTGTGCTGCTATGGACATCCTTTAGATATAATAGATTACTAACAGAGTTTTACATGAATTTTTTTGTCATTGATTCACATTAATTTTAATATTAATTAACTACCTAAATTACAGGTTTTCTTATAATTATTATTTCTCTCTTAGATTAATATAGTAATGTAAAAACTTTTCTACATCACTATATTAATCTAGAAAATATTGCATAATTTTCTGCTAATTTTTCATTCCAACAAGGCATATCCATTTCCCGTTCTGATTTTCATCATCTCATAATTTTTCCCAATGGAATCCATCTTGAGAATCATTTTTCCACCCAATCCCCTGGGCTTGCATGTATTCTAAAATAATTTATCAAACGTTTCATTCTTCCCTCAAAAAAGCATTTTTCATATGCCATAATAATATCTCATCATTTTTAGCATGAATAAAAGGCCTTTCAGCCATATAATTGCTGGAGACCTTCTCTTATTTTTACCTAAAAATATTTTACTTACTCTCAATAAGTTGATCATACTTAATACTTTTTTTACAATAAAAAACTATTTTATTTTATCCAAAAAATCTACCATGATCTGAATAAATTTATCTGGTTTTTCGAAATGAATATCATGCCCGGATTTTATCTTTACCATTTCATTTCCCTTGAGCAGACTATGTACATTTCTGGCATCTTGGTCACTGTTGGCTGCATAAAGCACTCCATCCTTTCCATATAATGTATTTGCCTTAATATATACTGAGGGGCAATTTATCTTAGATAAAATTTTCTCCTGATTAATTCCTTTAAACCAGTAACCTGTATAAAACGTTTCCGAAAAATCCAAATCAAAGTCATCTATATAAAGGGTACCGTGAATCCATTTATATGGTACATACCATAATTTCAGAGGTTCTCCACTATGCTTTTCTCTATAGTTTCTCGTACTTCTTGCTATAATGGATCTCAAATTTCCAAATAGTCCCCAAATATAACTATTTTCCATATAATACACTACATAATCTTTAATTTCTGTTTGACTTTTAAAATTATGTACTGTTTCAAAATTCTCCCGCCAAACAAAAGTGTTTTTCATCTCTTCCGGTTCCACACTAAAAAATGGCGGATCCTCCAGAACTACTCCCAATACATTTTCCGGTGAATTAGCTGCAATCCACGCTGCCAAAATTCCTCCGGAGGAGTGACCTGATATTACAACCGGATTTCCAATAACATCTTCAATAAACAGGATAAGATCCTGCCCCATAGCAGCTCCTGTATATTTTGAGGAATCATGACTGGATTTCCCATGTCCATGACAATCAACAGCATACACGTGATAATACTTAGCTAATCCCGGAAGCACTCTTGAATAATCCTCCCACTTCATAGACTGCCCATGTATCAATAAAAGAGCCGGTCCATTATCAGGTCCTTCAGCATAATTCAGCAGAGTTCCATCATCAAGAGCTATGCGTTTTTCCCTATATCCAGTGCTGTACGTTTCCTTCAACGGTTTTTCATCGTAATGCATGTTCTTATAAGCATAGATGCTGACAGCAACTACTGCAGCAGCAACAATTACAACTAAAACAATCAAAAATATATTCATATTCATCTCCTTTTGTATTGAATAAATTACCTACACCTTAATTATCTCCTTGCTTTTCCGGAAATATGTTCAATATTTATTTTTATCACTTTCACTTTTGAATTTGCCTTTTTCAGGTACTCTCTGCCTTTTCCCACATATTCTTTTGAATACTTTTCCAGCATTTTCAGCATGACCGCATTTTTTTCATCATCGAAAATCTCTTCCGCCCTTCCAAATATAATTACACTTTCATAATTGGTAGTGAATTTATCCGGCAGAACATAATTTTTCCCAACTACACAAAAAGAAACTCTGTTTTGGTTTACTATATTATCCAATTTATGTCCCTGTTCAGCACTGTGAAAATATATGGAATTATCGGCATAGACATAATTTAATGGTACTCCATAAGCATATCCATCTTCACTCACTGTAGATAAAACACCATATTCACAGCTCTTTAATATTTCTATAACTTCAGTATGCCCAATCTCTCTGTCTTTTCTTCTCAAATCTCTAAACATAATTATTCCTCCATATCATCGGGATATAATTTTAATTTTACACCATTTCATCTTTTAAATAAATCTCAAACTTATGTCCAGAGCTTTTACCGAATGTGTAAGGGCACCTATTGATATTATATCCACTCCTGCAGCAGCAATACTCCGCACATTTTCTTCAGTGACATTTCCTGAAGCTTCCAGAACAAATCTTCCATCTATAAATTTTACAGCCTTTTTCATCTCATCCACGTCCATATTATCCAGCATTATCACATCCGCTTCGGTATCAGCTGCTTCCTGGAGCTGCTGCAGGTTTTCCACTTCCACTTCTATCTTGACAGTAAAAGGCAGGCTGTTCTTTATTTTTGCAACAGCTTTCTTTATGGAACCCACTGCCTTTATGTGATTGTCCTTTATCATCACATAATCTGAAAGATTCATCCTGTGATTATACCCTCCTCCCACCTTAACCGAATACTTGTCCAGCATCCTGAATCCCGGGAGCGTCTTTCTGGTATCCACTATTTTAACATCATAATCCTTTACAAGTTCCATCATTCTTCTGGTTTTGGTTGCAATACCGGACATCCTCTGCATTATGTTGAGGGCAACTCTCTCTCCCTTTAATATGGATCTGGAACTGCCCTTTATCTCTGAAATGACACTGCCTTTCTCGACTCTGCCGCCATCTTTCATTTTTGCAGCAAATACTATGCTGTCATCCAAAATTTCAAATACCCTTTCCGCCACAGCAATACCTGCAGCAACACCGGATTCCTTTGAAATAAACCTGCCCTGTGAAATCTGGTCCTCAGGTATCAAATTATCAGTGGTTACATCTCCATAACCTATATCTTCCACCAGTGCTTCCTCTATCAGTTTGTCAACCATTAAAAAATTCAATCAAATCACCTCAAAACCTTATTGTGTTCAGAATAATTTTCAACATAGTTGCTTCCTATGGAAGCTTTGGACTCAAGAATTGAAATCACAATACTTCTGGCCACCTGATACATATTATATGTCTCCACGGCTTCCACACTTTCAAGACTTGAAGCCTCCATCTTAGAGAGCTTGTCCTCAATAATATTCAATGCTGCTTTAAGATCATCCACATTTCTTATTATTCCTGCATGTTTTTCCATAAGAATTTTTAAAGATCTTTTAAGCCCATGGAAATCGACTTCCTCATTTTTTCCATTCAAGGTGTCTTCATTTTCCAATTCCGGCAGGCTGCATATTTTTCCACATGAAATTTTTTCAGAGATATCCTCTGCAGCTCTTTTCCCAAATACAAGAGCTTCAAGGAGAGAATTGCTTGCCAGCCTGTTGGCACCATGTACTCCAGTGCAGGCACATTCTCCCAGGGCATAAAGTCCTTCCATACTTGTTCTGCCGAAAAGATCCACTTCAATTCCGCCCATGAAATAGTGTTCCGCAGGAGTAACAGGTATATAATCCCTGTACATCTCTATGGAGCTGCTTTCACATTCCCTGTAGATCTGCCTGAACCTGTTCTGGAGAAAATCTTTATCATACATGGTGGCATCCAGATATACATATTTAGATGATACCTTATTCATCTCATGGAATATGGCCCTCGCAACAATATCCCTGGGTGCAAGCTCCATTCTTCTGTCATATTCTCCCATAAATCTCTTTCCTTCCATGTTTCTAAGTACTGCACCTTCTCCTCTTACGGCCTCGGATATGAGGAACAACCTGTCATTTGTATCTCCTGTATAAAAGGCTGTAGGGTGAAATTGAACATATTCCATGTCCTTGAGTTTCACATCTGCCCTTATTGCCATGGCAATTCCATCTCCAGTGAGTACATCCACATTTGTGGTTTTTGAAAACAGCTGGCCTATTCCCCCTGATGCCATTATACAATACCGGGAGATAAAATACATTGATCTTCCTTTGTAAAATACCGTTACGCCGCAGCATTTCCCCCTGTTTTCCACGATATCCAGGGCAAATACATCCGGTATTATTTCTATATTGTCGGCACTTTCAGCATCTTTTATGAGCACGTCCATTATACCCTTTCCCGTGGAATCGCCATTTACATGGAGTATTCTGGGTATGGAATGATTCCCTTCAAAGGATCTGTAGAAGTTACCCTGATCATCCCTGTCAAAATTCACACCAAGTTCAATCAAATTCTCTATGGCCTGCTGGGATTCATCTACCAGCACCTTCACGGCTTTTGCATTATTCACATAACAGCCTGCATTCACAGTATCCTTTATATGGAGTTCCCTGTCATCATCTCCTATGCTGGCAGCAATACCTCCCTGAGCCATGTAGGAATCCGAATCATCTATTTCCTTTTTGCTGAGCACTGCTATCTTTAATTTTTTTGGAAGCATCAAAGCCGTGTAGAGGCCGGCTATTCCAGCCCCTATTATTACAATATCAAAATATCTACCTTCACAGGGTTCATTTTTAAAATCAACCAAATATCTTTTCATTCATATCACCAGCCTATTTTATAATCACTTGATTCCGATACCAACCTCTTACTCAATACACAACATTTTCTCCAGGGAGTTCTCAGCCTTTTTTCTGATATTTTCAGGCACTGATATTTCGTATTCCATATTTAAAAGACATGTATAAACATTTTCGAGAGATGTCATTTTCATATTCTCACATACGAGTCTGGGACTCATGAGATAAAACTTCTTGCCAGGATTATCCTTTTTCATCTTATGAAGCACACCTATTTCAGTACCTATGATGAATTCTGTATTTGAAGATTTACGGGCATGATCAATTATCTGTGAAGTGCTGCCAACAAAATCAGAACTTTCCCTTATTTCCCCGGAAACTTCAGGGTGAGCCAGTATTTCTGCTTTCGGATGCTCTTCCGATGTTTTTACAAGATCCTCCACCATTATCCTTGCATGAGTTATGCAGTGTCCGGGCCAGGGTATTATATGTTTTCCTCTTACTTTCTCAGCTATATAGCCGGCAAGATTTTCATCAGGTACAAACAGCACTTCATCCTCCTTCAAACTTTCAACAACCTTCACTGCATTGGAAGAAGTACAGCATATGTCACTTATGGCTTTGACTTCTGCTGAAGAATTTACATAACATACAACAGCTGCCCCAGGATGTTTGTTTTTCATAGTCTGAAGCTGTTTTGAAGTTATGGAATCCGCCAGAGGACACCCTGCATATTTTGAAGGAAGCAGCACTTTCTTATCCGGAGAAAGTATCTTTGCACTTTCCGCCATAAATCTGACGCCGCAGAACACTATAACTTCCTTGTCCATTTTTGCCGCCGCCCTGCTTAAGGCAAAGGAATCGCCTACAATATCCGATATATCCTGAACTTCAGGTACCTGATAATTATGTGCCAGTATACAGGCATTTCTCTCTGTTTTCAATCTTTTTATCTCATTTATTAAAAAACTTCTATCCATTTTTGTGCTCCTAAAATAATATTTTATAATTACTGTATATATATCAGTATATACCTTTTTTATTTTTTTAACAACACTATTATAAATACTTAATATAACGATTTGAACGTATAAAAAAACAGCAGAACTTTTAAAATCTGCTGAAACAATTTTAACGTTTGAAAGACAGCATAAAAGTCAGAGTATTATGCTTATAATCTGCAGTTATCTTACCCCGCTGTAGTTCCATCAGCTCTTTTGCAATGGCCAGGCCCAAACCGGAAGAGTGCCCGGAGCGATTAATATCAGCCCTATATGTACGGTTGAAAAGCTGTACTACAGTTTCCTCGCTTAAAGCTTCAGAATCATTGCTTATACTGATATGAACATGCTCTTCTGTCACTTTCAATTCAACCCTGCAGTATGACCTGGCATAGCGTATGACATTTTGAAACAGATTCAAGAACACTCTATTGGTGATCTTTTCATCCAGCAGCACCAACGGAACTTTTTCATCAAGATCCAGCTGCAGGGAGATACCTTTATCTTCAAAGTCCTGGTGAAACAACAGCAGACTGTCACACAGCAGCTGATATAAGGAGTGCGGATTCAGCTGCACAGGATACTCCCGGGCATCAACCAGGGACAAATCATATAGTGAATCCACCAGATTGTTTAAACTCTTCAGCTTATGCTGTACAATATTTAAATATTTTTCTTTATCTTTGATGGATAGATCCATATTCAAAACTATATCAATATATCCCATGGCAGAAGTCAGCGGCGTGCGCAAGTCATGGGAAAAGTTAGCCAGAGCTTCTTTATTCTGACGCTTCTCCTCAATATTCTTCAATTGCAATTCCTTATAGCGCTCAACTAAATGATTGATTTCAGCAGCCAGCTTTTCTGTGGTTTTATCAGGAGCAGCCACAGTAACCTGCTGATTGGTTTGAGAAATCAATTTAGTTAATTTTTTAACCTCCGCAGTTAATGTACGAATATTCATTCTGATAAAATAATGCTTTGTCAGACAGAGGACAGTTACAACTGTCAGTATACAGTTAATATAAATCATAACTCTCCTCCTTTCTCTAGGATAAATCCTTTTTCGTAAAAATTGCCAGCCCCATAATCAAGCTTACAAAAATAATCATCAGTCCCATCACCCAGCACTTCACGTCAAAATAAGCACTGCCTGACATATAGTGGACTAAATTATTATTAAGCAGTGAAGAAGGTGTCCATTTAGATATAGTTCTCAAAACACTTACTCTGCCGGCTAAAGTATCGATTAAACGTCCTAAAATACTGTAAATAAACAGCAAAATAAGCAGGTTCAAAACTTCTGAGACACCATTGACACTTAAAACATAACCTAGAACAAAACCGGAGGCAACAATGGGCAGTACATTGCTAAAGGCAATTAAAAATTGACCAAGAGTTGAATTATTCACCAAATCAAAAATAACATTACCGCTTAAAATGGTGACCGACAAAATAACAGCAGCCATAACAGCTACTCCCAGAGACAAAGCAATCAATTTTGACCAAAAGACAGCCCCTCGGGAATATCCGAAAGAAACCGCTGCACAGATTTTTGACTGACTCTTTCGTGTCAATATTAAAACAATTAATAAACATAAAACAATAATTAAAGTAGTCATACCAAATACATTACTGTAATAGAACATCCTTGTTCCGTAGGGAAAGGTTGATTCCTTGAATCTGAAATACTGCAGTACCCCTGCGGCAGCCATGACTAGAAAGACACTAACTGCAATAAGCCCGTAGTACAGTTTTGAACGTATCAACCGATAGACTTCACTTCTAATGAGATTCAGCATTATTATTACCTCCTATGAGCTCCAGAAAATATTCTTCCAGATTCTTGCTTTTAACTGTCATTTCCAAAATATCCACACTGCCTTCATTCAAAAGCCTATTGATTTTTTGACGGTCTTCAATATGATTGTAAACCTCCAGCTGCTGACCAGCTAAAACCCTATAGTCCATATCTGGAAAATGATTTTCCAATATAAAGCAGGCCTTCTTGGCATCATTGACACGAAGGAATATAAACTGCTGATTCATCTCCAATAGCTCTTTACGTGACAAATCCTGAATAATTTTACCTTTGTGAAGAAAAACAAAACGTGTTGCAATTGACTGCAGCTGTGATAAAATGTGACTTGAAATCAAAATTGTAATTTGATGCTCCTGGTTTAAATTAAGAAAAAGCTGACGCATTTCAGCCATTCCTTCCGGATCCAAACCATTGGCAGGCTCATCTAAAAGCAAAAAATCCGGTGAGGATAATAAAGCCAGTGCCAGTGACAGTCGCTGTTTCATCCCCAGTGAATATTCCGAGAATTTCTTTCCCTGATACTCTGCAAGTTCCACTGTATTCAATACTTTTTTTATTACGGCTTTTTCGGGAATTCCCCGCTGCAGACGATAGTACTCTAAATTCTGGATGGCATTGAAGTTATCAAAAAATACATTGTTTTCAATCATGACCCCCATTCTCCTGCGGACATTATGTTTCCCGTAGGGTTCACCAAACAGTGTAATCTCACCCTTTGTGGGAAATATCTCTTCGGCAATCATCTTGAACATGGTTGATTTTCCCGCACCGTTTTTCCCTATAACAGCACATATTTCTCCATGATACAGTTCAAAATCACTGCTTTCCATGGCAACCTGATGCTTATATCTTTTCTCCAGATCAGTTATTTTCAAAATTGGTGTTTTCATCTCAATTCCTCCTTTACACTTATCAGTTTACAAGGTGTTTTTTAAGAACCCTTAAGCAAATTATAAAGAAATCATAAAGATGATATCTAGACCAGTGAAAAGCCGATTCCCCAGATAGTTTTAATATATTCTTCGTTGGTAACAGCGGCAATTTTTTTACGAATATTGGACACATGGACACTGATACTATTGTCATTTCCCCGGTAAACATCATTCCACAGCAGTTCATACAGCTTGGCTTTTGAGAATACCTGTTTAGGATGCTTCAACATAATTTTCAAGATATCAAACTCCACATTGGTGAGATTCAACTCTGATTTTTCAACCATTACCACATGTCGGCCTTCATCCAGAGTCAGTGCCTTCCAGTTTAAACACTTATCAGCCTGCCGTGAATAATTTTTACGCAGCTGGACTTCAATCCGTGCTGCAACTTCTTCACGGGCAAAAGGTTTGACCATGTAATCATCCGCACCCAGCCTCAGCAGGCTGACTTTGTCTTCAATCATATTTTTCGCAGAAACAACAATAACCGGGACAGATGAATGCTCCCTGATTTCTCCCAGCAATTCCTCCCCTGTCAGTCCAGGCAGCATAATATCCAGTAAAATCAGATCAAAGGACTGCTGCTGAAGTCTTAATCTGGCTTCCGTACCGGAAAAGCAGCAGGTTGCTTTGTATCCCTGCTCCTTTACAATCAGTTCCAGTATTTTATTGATGTCATCATCGTCTTCCACAATCATTATCTCCACTTGCTTCAAATTTTTCACCTCTCTGTTCGCTTTCCTAAATTTATCCATTAAATTATACTACCATTTCTTTTATAGGTAAATTTATTTTTTCTTCAGCAGCGCTATTTGATGTATTGGTCTTTAATACTGGGTTGATTTTAAAACAAATAAAGTACTAATCAAGCTTTAACCCTTCCATAATTCATACAAAAAAGCTTGATCAGTACCCTCTCTTAATTTCAGCGGATTTATTTCTTCATTCCAACAAGGCATATCCATTTCCCATTCTGTTTTTCATCTTTCTGAACTACGGCAAACCCTGCTGATTTTAAAATATCTGCCAGCTGTATAATACTGTATACTGTCATTCCTTCTATTTTTTCAGACCATTTATCATTTACAGGATCTCCTTCTTCACAGCATATCATAAAATACCCTTCCGGTTTTAATATTCTCCTGACTTCTTTAAAATTTTCATACAAATCAGGCCAGAAATATACGGTTTCAAATGCAGTAGCAATATCAAAGCTTTCATCTCCATAAGGTATATGGCTTACATTACCTGTTCTTATATCACAATTTTTCCCAATGTAGTCCATATTCTTCTTCCTGCTGCACTTTACACTTTCTTCTGAATAATCTATACCTGCCACAAAACCATCCGGACAGCTTTCCAACAATCTTGATATATTGGCCCCTCCACCACATCCAATATCAAGTACATGGTCTGTATTTTTCAATTGAAGATGTTTAAGACCCCAGTCTGAAAGCCTGGCATGACCTGAATTCATCATCTTTAGAATCATTTTTCCACCCAATCCCCTGGGTTTACATGTATTTTGAAATAATTTATTGAACATACCATCCTCCCCTCAAAAAATAGTATCCCTCATATAAATAATAATATCATATTTTTTGTGTAATTGATAGTCATTTTCAATAAACTAATTATATTCAACATCTCTTTTACAATGAAAAATTATTTTATTTTACCCAAAAAATCTGCCATGATCTGAATAAATTCACCTGGTTTTTCAAAATGAATATCATGTTCTGATTTTATTGTACGGGTTTTGCCTGCTTTAAAAACTTCTTTTGAAAACTGAAGATACTTATCATTTCACCCTGTCATTTTTAATTTTGTTGTTTATCTGCCTGATTCTATATTTCCACATGCTATACTGTATAAACCATATTATAATATATATTGCTATAAATATACCATAATAACTTACGATGCCGGCAAATGTATGCTCCATCCAATGTGAAAAATAAGCAATTGGCAGCATTGCAAAAGAGATTATAATAAAATGGACAGGAGACACACTTTTTTACAAGGCAACAGGGATGGGAAAGCCTTTTTCTTCTAATTGCAGGAGGAGGTGGTGACGGAGACCTTTATTTACCTTTGGCAGATGAGCTTGCAAATCAGTATAAAGTTATCACATATGATCGCCGTGCAAATGCGAGAAGTACAATGAATTTTCCTGATCATAGAGTAAATTTTAAGTCATACTCCCTATTTCCCATATTTCTCCCTCAGCTCTTTAAATACTTTTTCTCCATCTTTAAGCAGCATACCATCTGCAAGTTCTTTCTCCGCCTCAGATAATTTGTTATAAACTTCTAAAAGAGCCATTTTGCGCTCATAAATTTCCATACTCATTATTACCATATCACCATAACCATTTTTAGTAATAAACACTGGCTCTTTGCTTTTATGACATATTTCAGAAATTTCATTTGTATTTCTTAAATCTTTTATAGGCCTTATTTGCGGCATTTAAATCACCTCACTTTTATTGTGTCATAATTATAGCATAATTATGTATGAAATACAATGTAACTTCTGCTGTTTGTATAGTGGCGTTGTCTGATAAAAAGTCAGATATTAAAATAGAAAATAAAACAGCTTTGAAACCTGATGAAATATCATCCTCTTATACTATATGGGCATATATACTCCCGGCTAAGTAAGCCTTGTTAAACTCTGTGGATCATTGTCTCTGAAAAATGCCTTCTTCATTTCCAGCTCTTTCGTCATAATCTGATTTATACCGTCACTGGCTTCTCTGAGCTTGCAGCTGTATACAATTGGAAAATAGGTTCTTATAAATTTTCCTTCCGAATGTGCTGTAAGAGCTATTATTTGAAATCCAAGCTGTTCTGCAATAAAAAATACCGGATCCAGTACATGTTCACTGGAAGCCTTGCCAAAAGGATTATCCATTATAACTGCTCTGTGCCTTTTACAATCTGAAGCCATCCTGATTCTCTTCTCTGCCAGATAATTCAGTATGCCCAGAAACAAAGTCATGTTCTTGCTCCACTTTTCTCCGCCGGACCATTGATTTGATGTCTCCCATGAAAAAGGCAGACTGCTCATCTTTCCATCATTGGTCACTTTCCTGCATTTCACCTTTATGGTGTTCTGCTTCATCACATACTGCAGCAGCTGTTTTGACTGAAGCCATTTTTCAATGGATTTTCTGGCTTTTTCCACATCTTCCCTGCCATTTTCATCCTTGAACTGATCCCCCTGAAGCTGATTCAGCATCCAGTCAATATATTCGGCCAGTCTTTCCCTGCCTTCTTTTTCATCCCATTCAGGTACTGTAAACAAAAATACCTCTTTCCACTTTCCATCAATCTTTATCCTGGTGCTTTTGGGAAGTCTCCTGAATTCATCTGATATTGTCTTCAGATAGGAATGAAGCTGGTTTATAAACTGCTGAATTTCTCTGTCATGATTCCTCATGTCATCTTCTGTAATTTTAACTATGCGCATAATTCTTTCACTCATTTTATTCTGCCATTCTAAAATAGCTTCAAAATTTCTGTTATATTCTATACCTGTCACAGACATCTCTTTAAGTTTTACATCCAATATGTCATTTTGACAGAAATCAATAAAATTCTCCTTTTGTACTTTTACCCTGTCGGCTTTTTTATCTAGATTTCCGGCGATTTCATTCAGTTTTTTCTCCATTTCTTTTAAAACTTCCATCCTCTTATAGGGAAACCTTTCCTTTACATCTTCAGAAATAGTCACTTCTCCTGTTTCTTCTGCAGAAGATGGATATTTTGCATTTATGACTTTGATTTCCTGCAGGACATTTTCTATATCCACTTTCTGTTTCTCCAGGGATTCCTGTTCTGCTGTGAGATAATCTTTCCTTCTATTTATATTTTTTCTTTCCCGGGACAAAACCTCAGGTACTCTCTCCAGTGGAATGGAAAAAGATATTATATCTTCATACTCGCCTTTAAAGTCCTTTTCCCTGATTTCATATTTATTTTTGCTATTTTGAAGTACGAGTTCAGCTCCATCATACTTTTTTTTCAGATTCTTCAAGGGCAATCTCATATCTTTTATTTCAACTGAAAGTTCATTTATATCCTCACCACTGTGGTAAATGAACTCTTCTTTTTCATCTATGGGAAATTCCAGTTCGTTTTTAAAAACTTCAAATTCGGACTCCAGAGAATTTTTCAATTCAACTGCACTTTTCATTTTCTGTTCAAGCAAATCTCTTCCCTTTTGCTTCCGGGCAAGTATATCCTTCAGGGCCATCCTCTCATCTTCAAGCACCTCCACACTTGTGGAAGTATATTTAGGATCAAATTCAAGTACCTCTGTATAAAGTTTTTGACCTTTTAGATTTTTAAGGGCAATGCAGAGACTTTTAAAATTATCTTCCAAATCCCTTTGTAATTTTGAGGATATGCTCTTCTCTCCATTGAGCTTTGAAAATTTCCTGTTATTTTCCAGAATATCTTCTTTTATCTCAGCCGCATCCATTTCACATTTTTTCTTTTTCTCTCTGTCATTTAGATACTTTCTCGATTTTATTATTTTATTTCCCAGTACATTCTGTTCACCGCTTGAATCCTTCATATTATTGTTGAGTTCTTTTATCTTATCATCAATATCCTCAATTCTCTTCTCATCAGAGGATATATTTCCTGCTGTCACTGATATATTGTATTTGACACTCTTTTGATCTCTTTGCATGTCCATATACTGTTCATAGGGATATACTTCATAAAACTCTCTCACATCCATAAGCAGCCTACGGCATATTTCAACTTCCTTTTCCTTTTCAATTCGGATCTTGGTGGATTCATCAGCCTTTGACGCAATGCCCATTTTCCAGTTTTCAAAATTCTCCCGGAAAATGTTTTTCTTCCAGCTGGGTGGAAAAAATATATTTTCCTCTGTAATTGTATATCTGTCTTCAATTTTTAATCTTGCTTCATTTTCATCCATTACTATAACAGGATGGGAAAGCTTGCTGCAGTTGTCAGCTATCTTTTTCTTCAGCTTATCTGTCTCTGAACTGGAAGTTATTATGGATATAGTCCAGTAAGGATATACATTTTCACCGCCATCAAAAGCTCTTTGAAAATACTGGGTTCCGCTTTCTATATAATTGAATCCGTTTCTCCAGGCTCTAACCCATTTTTCTATAACAGGATCTGCAGTATAATACTCACTGTCACTGTAGTCATCCGCCCATCTGTGAGCTGTTCTCTCTTCAATTATAAGATTTTCCTTTTCTTCATAAAGACTTACGGCTTTATTTTCAAGCTGCTGCAGTATAGTTTCCTGTTTTGAGTACAGTGAATCAAAGCTGAACCAGTTTCCCTTGAATTCTTTAAGTCTTTTCAGCAAAGCATCCTGTTTTTTTCCATGGGCTTCCAGGTAGTCCCCAATACTGCTTTCCTCCCTTTTAAGCTCCTCCAGCTCTTCCCTCTTCATTTTGATATTCGTTCTCAGATCCTCTTTTTCTCTTTCAATGGATTTAATTTCTTTATTACACTCAAAAATATTGTTTTCCAGAACATCTATACGGAGCTGCCATTTGACTGCCTCTTCTTCAACACTTTCCTGTTCAGGATTGCTCAGTATTTCTCTCTCTATGGATTTCATATCTTCTTCAAGATATTCAATTTTAGCTTCCAGCCTGCTCCTATCTTCAATCAATTTTTTACCCATATCCTGAACCTTTGAAATTCTGTTTTCAATTTGTCTAATCTTATCTTCAGCATTTTTGAGATGATTCTCAGCTAAAGATCTTTCATTCTCCAGTTTTTTCTCCTGTTTTACATAATATCCTCTAAGGCAGCAGGAATTATCCTGAATTTTTTCAACAGTATCTACTGCTTTTCTGTCCCTATTGAATTCCTCAAGCTGGCTCTGTAAAAACTTTATTTTGTCATTTTGAATTTTGATACTGCTTTTATATTTTAAAAATCGGAGCCTCTCATAGACCTTCTGCTTTCTATTTCTAATATTCAGCATTCCATTATAACTGTCGGAAACTCTTTCAAAATTTCTCCTGTTTTCCTCCATCTTCACTTTCAGAAGTTGAAGCTTGTAGGAACTCTCCTTCTGTTTCCAGCTGTCTTCTTCCCTCTCCAGTTCTTCCAGCGCAGCACAGTTTTTATCTATTCTATTTTTATTTTCAGTCTGCTCTTCTCTGGCAAAATTATATACAGCCTTTACATTTTTCTTCATTTTACCAAATTTTAAATTCACATTATGGTAGTCCCTGTAAACTTCTACATATCTGTCTATTTCGGCTTCAATGGATCTGCTTTCCTCTACCCTGGCTTTCAGCTGCTTATATTTTTTAAAATGCTGTATCTGCTTTTCAAAAGTCTCGGCAAAATCCCTTGTTCCATCACCGGCTATAGCTTCTTCAACAGTTGGTATCAAAAGGTTGTCCACCAGCTGTCCCGTACTTCTGCAGTTATTGAAAAATTCCTCTACTCCTCCTTCTGCACTATTTATCAGTGCAATTTTCCTCCATTCCCAGGGAACTATTTTAAAATTTTTCTCTATATATTCCTGATATTCTTTTATGGTTGAAAATTCATGGGCATTTATCTTATTCCGGCTCATATTCAAATAGTATTCACCCATTTCCTCTTTTTCGGCAGGTCTCTTGTTTCCACTGCCGCTCTGTATCACAAAGGGCAGTTTTTCTATGGAATTTTCATCATTTTCTTCATATTCATAGACATATTTCAGAGAGCTCACCAATCCCCTGTTCATAAACAGAGTTACAGCTGTAAGTCCATATCTCCTGGGCTTTTCACTCAGTATCCACTCAATTGCTACATGTGCAGAAGTGTTTTCAAGCACCAGAGTATCTCTTATCTTCCTGTTTGCAACTTCCACATGAGGCAGCACAGCCTGAATGGCTGTCTGCACAAACACGGTTTTCCCTCCCCCGTTTGGAATCAGAAGGGCTCCATTGTGTCCATCAAACTGAAATATGTCGTCATTGAACCTTTTGGCACCATTTTCATAGATAACATTTGTAAATCTTATTCTGGAAATAGACGGCATTATTTTTCTTCCTTTCTATTATCAATATTGTACATAAAATCAAGTATACCCCTGTTGTAGTCATATTCCATATAATACTTCTGAATTATGGTCCTGGCCTTTTCCGTAAGAGCCAGTTCCTCATTCCCAATGTCTTCTATAAGATCCTGGGATTCCAGAAAATGCTTTACTGTATTCAAAAAGCCCTTTCTGCTTGCAGTCCTGGCATCCTGAACTTTTGCAGTTTCCCTTATTTCATCTATATCCGTCCACTTTTTTACAACAGAGGACCAGTTATAATCGTATTTACTGTCAAGCTCTTTCAGCTTTTTATCCCCATGTTCCTTCAGCGACGAAATCCTCTCATTCAAACTGGAAAGCCAGTCATTTAGAGATATGAAATCCCTGGTGGGTTCTATTGTCTGATAGCTGTCATAAAATTCTCCAAACAGAACTATTATTGATACGTACATCATGTATAAATCCACATTTACTGCCTTTGCAGGAAGATAGGTTTTTTTGATATAATCATTTGAAACGTGGAACACTGAATCTTTTAAAACAGGTATAAGATATATGTAATCCCCGGATAAAAATATGCTGCAGTCCACCTGCTTTGCGAACTGATCCACCAGCGATCTTATACTGTCATCGGACATGTAGAGATGAAGCTGTTCTTTTTCTCCATATCCCTGCACAGCCAGCACTGAATATATGCCAAATGCCTGCATCACCTGTTCATTACTGTAAAAAGCCATGTTTTCACTCCAATCTCAAATTCATATCTTTTATGGTAAATCTTTCTGTAACCTCTAATACTCCTTTTATTTCCTTTACACAAATACAGTCTGACTTCTGTGCAAATAAATCAAAAGATTTTCCAAACAGACTCTTTTCACTGCTTTCATAATTTTTCAAATTCACAGGAGATTTTTGATGAAGCAGGATCCAGTAGTCGTAAAAGCAGCGTCTGTCAAGTATATTTTCATATCCACTTCTTTTCATATATTCTACCACTTCCCCTAGGTCTATATCCTTCCCATCTCCCAAAGCATCAAGTAATATAGAAGTTATCTCCTTGAAATTATTTCCCTGGATTTCAATATCCTCCTCTGTCTCTTCCCTATCGGATACAGACAAAAAATCCTGGGATTTTTTAAGCCTGCTCCTGTTTTCTATCCTCTGTCTGGAAAAAACCGCCAGGGGTGACCATCCTTTATGCATTTTCAAAAACATGAAGGGCTCTATGAGCATTCTTGAAGCATGCAGGGGCAGTGGCGATGAAAACAATCTGCCGGTTATCTCCTGATCAAAATTGAAAGAATCTATTCCCGAATAATACAGTGCCTCCTGGGCTGCCTCAAGTGCCCTGGTCTTTAAAACTATACTTTCCTTCAAAAGCAGTCTGTGTTCATAATTGACCTGTCCCAATTCCCTGTCCACTTTAATTATGAGCTCATAGGCTTTTCTGTCTTTTTCATGGACTATCTCATTTCCCATTTTCTCCCCGGTGTCTTTCACAAAAGACTGCAGTTCGCTGAATTCCTCATCTTCCCGCTGCAGTCTTATATTGATGTCTTCAATTGTATTTTTATATCTTTCATAGATCTGATTTGAAATTATATTTCTGCTGACCTCATGCTTGATTCTCATTATTCTGTCACGAAGATTTCTCACATCGAGACTCATTTCGTCAATCTGCCTGAGTGCTCCTACAAATTCTCCCTTTTCCAGCTGCTTTCTTAAAACCAGCTGATTTATGGAGAGCTGAAATTCATTGAAATACTCCTTTGTAGCAAATACAAGTTCCAGTCCCTGCTCATCAAGAGTATAGTACTGGGTGTTTTTTTCAAAATCCGCTCTCTCAGCCTTTATTATGGAATACTGAACGGTTTCCTCCCTTCCCGTTTCCCAATTGTAAAATTTTCTGGAATTTCTCTTTCCATTGGGCGGTCTGAAAATTTCTATTATATCTCTGGCAATCTTCTCAAAATCCTCGTAGTCAAGATCCAGCCTTCCCAGGTTAACCCTCTGAAAAAATTCGGCCAATTCCCTTATTCCAGTTTTTCTATTTCTCATGAGCATATTTTCAAAAAAGAACAATAGAGCCAGAAACCCCAAATTAAAGTAGTCAATGGGTTTATTGCTCCTGTCCCTTGAATTTTTATTAGACAGCTTGTAGAGGGGATCAAACAGTGCAAGCCTTTGAATTCTCTCTCTATAGTTTTCCGTAATGCTTTTTATATCTATGTCCAACAATCTTCCCTCCATATATTTTCAAGTTCCTCTTTTTTCAAAGCCTCCTGGGGCAAATACTTTCCTGAATGCAGTATATCCAAAATTCTTCGGCTTTCATCTCCGCTGAAAAATTTCAAGAAGTTGTCAACAGCACTGTGATTTTCAACCTGATTTTCCTTTCCCCTGCTGCAGGGCTTTTTGATGAGTTCACTGTAAAATTTCACTGCAATAGAGGCTTTTCTCCTTCCATTCAGGGAATTCCATATGGATATGCCTTCATTATCCAGGTCTCCAAAATAATACAGTTTGTGTTTTCCAGTTACACCAAGCTGTCTTTCCAAAAGTCCTATATTGGAAACTATTTTCCATCCTGATCCAAATATGAGAGCAGTAAAATCAGTATCACAGAGCACATCCACAAGTGCCATGAAAGTGGCTTTATTCTCCACAATCAAATGACGGTATTCAGCTTGGCGTCGTGAAAGTTTCTTTGGATTCACTGCCATCATAAGAGGATCACAATTGTTCATTATCTTCAATTTATTCCAAAGCCCAATCTTGTCAAGAAGTTTTCTGCCGGATTTTTCATCAATCCACTTTTCATCCCCTACAAGATAAAAAGATCTTTCCTGTGAAGTTGCATATTCCTTTGGCAGCCCGTTTTTGCATATATATTCACTAATTTTATCGATATAGGGTTTATCCCTTTTTAATTCTTCAAAACTGCCGGCAAAATATTTTTGCAGGTCGATTTCACTGCTTATGCTCAAACTGTAATTCTGCAGAAAATCAATGTAGTCTTTTTTCAATTCATATTTATTGATGCCGAATTTATAGGGAAGTGGAATATCCTTTCCGTTATTTATTTCCAGCTTTTTTTCCACAAGTACATTATCTTTCACCAGCTCCATTATACAGCCGGCAAATTCATCATATTTCATATTTCCCGGCACCAAGCTCTCCAATTCTCCCAGAGTTATAGTGACTCTCTTATAGGATTTGAGATAGGAAATTATATCATCTTTCATCTTATCACCTTTATGTACAATTATTACCTGTTGCTCCCCGATTTGTTTGCAATAACCAATACAGTTATTATAGCATTATCTAATAAAAGTTCAGAGACAAAAACATTTCTTATGGGCAATTTCCATTTATGCTATAATTAATTCCATAAATATTCTAAATTTGGAGGGACAAAGAAAAATGGCAAAAAAGATATTAACACTGAAATTGTTAAAGGGAAAATATGGTGTCTGCAGATTGAATAAAACTCAATCAATACCTGAGTGGTCAAAAAAAGGTGAGTTTTTTTCCATAACAAAAACATCAGATGAACTATCAATCGTATGTTCTGAAAACAATATACCCAATGACGTAAAATGTGAAAAAGGCTGGAGAATTTTAAAAATCCAAGGTCCCCTTGACTTTTCCTTAATTGGAATCCTTGCTTCAATCAGTTTATTACTATCGCAAAATAAAATCAGTATATTTGCTATTTCTACTTATGATACAGATTATATCCTCGTCAAAAACAAAGACATAGATAACGCTGTAAAATCACTTGTTAAAGGGGGCTATGAAGTTGTGGATCAATAAATGATCACGATATAAATTCAATTGTGATTGCTCCATTGAAAACTATATAAATTACTTTAGTATTTCAGTGTTTCCTGCAGCCTTTCATATCATAACCGCAATAACAATATATACACTCATGCTGCCACCTCCTTTGCTGTCAATTACCGCAATAACTCCTTCTTTTGTGAGAGATAAAACCCGGGAGGCAGCTGTCTAAAAAAATATTTATACTCTCCTAAATATTATAAATCACTGTATGAATTTTTACTATGTCTTTCTTGCTTTTAGTTTTCAGTAATTAAAGTATATGCTATAATTTAAAATGTAATAAGAAAAATTTATATGGCTGTCTCTTCTTTATTCATGGGTGGATTATGGTTAATAATGTCTGCATATGAAGAAGAGATGATGTATTTATGTCAGAAGGATATTTAATATTGTTCTTCAGTTTATTTTCAATTACTGCTATTTATATAGTGGCACTGTCTGGTAAAAAGTCAGATATTAAAATAGAAAATAAAATAACTTTGAGACCTGATGAAATATCATCTGATACCAAAGTAAACATAAACAGAGTTCTTTGCTTCAGGTGGGGTTTTTGACGCCACCTGAAGTTTAGAAATCGTTATCCAGGGGCATAGCTGCCCTTATCTGTCACTTGTAGAAGTGGCAGTATTAGGGCAGCTAGCTATCGGATAAATAATTCTGAAAAAAATAATAGATAGCCTTCCTTAAACTCTATCTATTATTTAAACCATGTAATTTAATCAAGCAGACTAAATTCATAATCCACCCTTCTTATTACTGATATTATACCATAGAACATAAAAATTATACAGGTAAATTTGTGAGTCCTTTACACTTGTGGTCATTCTACTTAATTTATCTGATAAAGTATGTCCTATATATTCATTCGATACTGAAACCACCAACGACACCTTTATTGAAATAGCAATTAAATACATAAATATAATTATCTATCAAAATATAATATTAAAAGTACTGTCCTCTAAA
>NZ_FXYI02000022.1:0-29178 GCF_900184915.1 Clostridium sp. HV4-5-A1G
ATATTTCAATTTATAGCTATAGTACTTATATACAATATATTCAACATATTTTTTATATACTATTTTATATTTTTCGAAATTGTAAGTGCTATTTCTGTAATTCATTTGAATTATAAGGATAAAAACACATCTTATAAAATCAGCTGGATTGCTTTGATATTACTGATTCCAGTAGTAGGAGTTATTATATATATTCTATCCAGAATTGGAATCAAACGCAATTTCAATAAAATGAATAAAGTAGAGCTGGATGAAAAGATATTTCCCGAAGAAGATAAAACCATGCTTTCACAGTTGAAAGTAAATAATAAAACCCGATACAATCAGACAAGGCTGATCAAAAATATAAGCGGATATGGAGTCTATTTCAATACAAAAGCAATTTATTTTCCTTCGGGAAAAAGCATGTACAAAAAATTACTGGAAGAATTAAAAAAAGCCGATAAATTTATATTTCTTGAATACTTTATAATCTCCAGAGGAAAAATGTGGGATGAAATCTTCGAAATACTAAAACAAAAATCACAAAATGGAGTAGAGGTCAGGATTCTGGTGGATTATATAGGATCAATGTTCGTTCTTCCAAAGGATTTTGAAAACTCCCTGAAAAAATATAATATAAAATACAAGATATTCAACCCTATAAAAATGCTATTGAATGTCATGTTAAACTACAGAGATCATAGAAAAATGGCAGTAATTGATGGAAAAGTTGCTTTTACCGGAGGAATGAACATAGGAGACGAATATATAAATCTGTATAAAAAATACGGTTACTGGAAGGATATGGGAGTGTATCTTAAAGGAGATGCAGTTTACAGTTTTACATCCATGTTTTTAAGAATGTGGCAGTCAATAACAAAAAAGAGAGAGGATTTTCAAAAATACAAGTTTGAAAGTAAATTCAATGGATATACGGGTATTGTAGCACCCTATAACAGCAGCCCGGAAGAAAGCAACGATGTGGCACAGGATGTATATTTGAGCATCATAGACAGTGCTAAAAATTATATCTATATCACAACCCCTTACCTTGTAATAGGTTATGAAATGATACTGGCGCTTTCTCTGGCCGCAAAAAGAGGGGTTGATGTGAGAATAATAACCCCCTCCATACCTGACAAAAAGACCATACAAGTTCTTACAAGATCCCATTATGACAAACTCCTTGATTCAGGAGTGAAGATATATGAATACACACCAGGATTCATTCATGGGAAGACCCTTATCTCTGATGGAGAATGTGCCGTAGTGGGAACCATAAACATGGATTATAGGAGCTTATATCTACATTTTGAATGTGCCGTGTACATGTATGATGTTTCAATAATAGATGATATTTACAATGATTTCATAAATACCATGGGTCAATGCAAAAAAATAGAAAAGGAAGTCTGGGAAAAAAGATGCTTTTTAAAAAAGATATTAGAATCCATTCTCAGAATGTTTGCTCCATTAGCGTAGGGTCAGACCCCCTTACATTTTTTGTAAGGGGGTCTGACCCCTAAAACAAATATCCTACGATATGCGTTTCCTGTATATTCTTCAATATATCTTCTGCACCTCTACTGTCCACTGCCGCAATCACTGAAGTCTCCGGTCCTCCTGACTTTTTAACATCTACACCACAGTCTTTTTTCATATGGTACTTTAAATTATTGCACAATGCAAGCTGCTCAGCCTCATAGGCTATTCCCCTGGATCCTACTGGAACCATTTCATATACAAAATCATTCTGCAATAACCTATACACCGTTTCATAATTGATTATTTCCCTATCACCATTTAAATTTACCTCATCTCCCACTTTCGGCATACCTATGCATATTATCACCGCTTCCCCCTTTACATTATTTACTTTTAAATCCTCAGAAGCCGCCAAACCCACTGCAGTTACCCCAAGACCTGTAGAAATAGTAGTAAAATTTTCTTCTGTGCTGCCTGTCAAGATCACATCTCTAAATCCTGCATATTTTATCTCTTCTTTTATCCCTTTAATTATCTCCACTCCCGTATTATCCATCTCATTGCAAATAGTATTTGTAATGGTGACGACTTGTGCCCCTGAACAGATCACTTCCAGCAGAACTACTCTGGCAGTATACCTTCCCACATAAAAAGGTGGTACTTTAAATACATCTCCCTTTTTAATTCCAATACCCCCGCAGCTGTCACAGGCTATGACCATAGTCCTAATTTCATCCAATTTTATCAAGCTCAAATCCCTTACCTTCTTTATTTCCATCGTTTTATACTTCCCGGTAAAAATTTATATACGACATGTGCTATTAAAATATTCAGTGCAGCCGCCAGTATTAACAGCGGAAGCATGGCCAGAACAGCTTTTCCCATTATAGGTATGAGCATAAATACGGATAACGGGCCGTTAATCAAAATTCCAACTACCCCCGATAATATTATTGCCATTATTTCTTTGGATCTGGAAAAAATTTTATATACTATTCCGAATAAAAACATGGTAAGTGCCATATCTACCATGACTATGATATGTATTGGCAGGCTAAGCGGAAAGCCGCTGACAGCTGCCGTCAATAGATGCCCGATTGCACCTATTACCGCTCCATACAAAGGCCCCATAATCAATGTGCCCAGAAATCCTGCAGTAGAATCAAAAGCTATACTTCCAGCAATTTTTATATTGGCACCTATAAAACTCAATGCTATAAAAAGTGCCAGTACAACCAATTTTTTTGTTTTCATAATCTTATCATCCCCTTTCTTCCATTATAAGTGAATTAGGGAAAAAATGCACTGGTTTTAATTGGCCAATGCATCAATTTCATATTAAGTTACAGGTACTCTATACCCAAAAGAATGCCATACTCCAAAATTATCCTTTACATTTATGCCTCTCTGACCTCCTGAAGCCGCATCAGCATAATAAGGATAATTTTTACCTTCCGTATAATGCCCCACATAGTCACCAGAAATATTTACAGGTACCGCATCAAAACGTATTTGACCACTGTTCACCATAATCACAGAAGTTGTCTGAGTGGAATCCCCATAATTTGATTCATGGGTTTGCTGGACACTGCTTTCAGGTATCAGCATATCAATATCTTCCTGCATTGCTGTTACAGTTTCCCCACAATTTGAGGATCCTCCATTTCCCGACGGTATGCATAGACGCTGGCCTACCCGCAGATAATTTGGATCAACACCTGGATTCGCATCTAAAATGCTTTCTACACTTACATTGTATTCCCGGGCAATTTTATATAGAGTATCCCCAGGGCGAATTATTCTTGGAGTATAGTTTGGCAAACAAGCTGGTATACATATAATCTGACCTACCCGCAGGTAGTATGGATTTATTCCCGGATTCGCCGCAAGTATCCTCTCAAGGCTCACTTCCAATCTCTGTGAAATATTGTATAAAGTATCACCTGGCTGTATAGTATAAGGATAATGATTTGCAGAACACTGCCTATAATAATTATACATTATAAAAAATTTTTCCTTTACAATTAATTAGGGGACTTCCCTGTTTCAATTTATCCAGAAGACCCCTTCCCATATATACTATGAAATAAAATAACAAAATGTAACTTTTATATCCTTTCTAACGTCATTATTATTGTAAACATGTAACCATGAGAGGGGGACTTCATCTTATGAAGGAGGGTGAAAAGAACATTAAAGCAGAGGACATATCATATATTGAAAAAATGTGTGCGGATACCTGGAAATCATTATACCGTTTTATATATTTTAAAGTTCAGAATCGCGAAGAAGCTGAAGATATTACCCAGGAAACCTACTGTAAGGCTATTTTATATATGAAAAAAAGCAATGTGAGGATAGATAAATCCATGGGCTTTTTAAAAACCGTTTCATTAAATATATTGAGAGATAGGTGGCGTAAAAGCAAACGTCAAGGTAAAACAGTCAATTTTGACGATATAAATCCGGAAATGACAGCAATAGAAGATTACACAGAAAATATAGCACAGCGTGAAATTATACAAAATGCATTAAAAATTTTAAATAAAGATCAACGTACTGTCATTGAACTCAGGATATTAAAAGGATGCTCGGTAGCTGACACTGCCAGACTGATGAATAAAAAAGGAAGCACTATCAGAGTCATGCAATACAGGGCATTACAAGCCCTTAACAAAATTATAAAGGAAAAACATTGAGTATTGGAGGTGTGTGTACATGAATGAAAACGAAAAAAAGTTGTCAGATTATATTGACAGTTTAAATAAAGAAAAAAAACCTAGAGAACACGAAAATATGACTGAAGCACCTGAAATGGAAGAACTTTTTAAAACCGTAAGGTTGGTACGCAGTTTAAAGGAACCAAGTCTTCCAGAAGATGAATATGGGGAAAAATTGGCTGAAGCTGCAGGTAATAGGCTTTTATATATAAAGAATTCAAGGAAAAAAAGGAAAAAGTGGCTTCTGACAATAGCTTCTGCTGCAGCTGTTGCATTAATAATCATTTTGAATCTTACACTGCCTTTTGGCAGGAACAATATGACCTATGCAATGGAAAAAGCTTTCGAAGAGGTAAAAGCATATCATGGATTCCTTGAGATCGTAGAAATCAATGGAGCTGGAAAATCCATCATGCAGTCAAAAATGGAAGTATGGGCTGACAGGGAAGGAAGATATTACGTTAAAGGACTGGATGGCCCGCAAAAAAATTTGATTACTGTAAATAACGGCCAGAACAAATGGCAGATACAGCCTGAACAAAAGGAAGTGAATATATTTTCTGCTTTTCCCGATTCCTACAGCTTTACATTTGAAATAGGAAAAGAAATAGATGATGTGAAAAACGCACTCAAGACTAAAATAATAGGTGATGGCACCATTTCTGGAAGATCTGCCACTATAATGGAAGTAACCCCTCAAGGAGGAAGCCCATATAAAATATGGGTGGATAAGGATACTAAAATGCCGCTTCAAAAACAGACTTCCATGGAAAATTCCATTCAATACAAAATGTATTATACAAGTATCGGTTTTACAAATAGTATTCCTAAAAAACTTTTATCCTATACTTTACCAGAAGGCTTCAAAGAAATAGATACAAATTCACAGCAAATTGTAGGAAGCCTGGAGGATGCCAAAAAAATTACAGGTTTTACACCTAAAGTTCCTAAAAATATACCTGCATCATTTACCCAGGATAATATAACAGTAGCCAGCGATTCCAAAGTTGTTAAGATACTTTATATTTCAATGGACAATAAAAATAAAGTTGAAATTCTGCAGAAGAAATCCTCAAGTGAATTCAAGCCAGTATCCACTGCAGTTATTGGAAGGATAAACAACAGTGCAGCAGAAATTCAGTCACCAGTACAAAATGAAGTGGGCATTCTACAGGGTATAGACTCATACGCAGGTTCAACAGATATAAATTCGGTTAGGTGGCAGCTGAATGGCTTTGAATATGCCGTAGTTGGGAATTCGTCTTTAGAAGAATTGAAATTATTCATAAAGGACCTTACCAACGGCATAGTGGACTTACCTTCATCAAAAAGAGGGAATTTAGCTAAACCTGAAGTAAAAGTTCCCGTAGATTTAAAAATAGAACAGGCAGAACAAAAAAATGCTGATAGAGGACATTCTCCATGGAAATTAGATCCTGTTTTCACATCCCAGGTTTTTGTAAGCCTTAAGATTTCACCTGAAGGCATTCAGGGTGATTATCCCATTAAATATGAAGAATTAAACGTACTAAAAAACACTGGGATAGATGCAGTAGTAGAGGTTGGTGGGAAAAATACCCCTATAAGAAAAGTATATCTAAAGAAACTTATAAGACAGGACAGTACTGGAATATGGACTGTAGTGGGATATGATCCAACTTAAATTTGCGTAAATCCTGATGTCATTCACCAGGATTTACACTTTTTATTTTAACAAAAAACTTAGTGACGGCAAAGTTAATACTATGAGCAATTAGTTATTAGTGTGTCCATCCAACCTATGTCTATACCTTTGCCAAATTTAATATTCAAAATATCTTGATATATTTTTTGTGTATTGCTATAATTATATTGTTAACCTTTATATAAAATTAAGTTCACAATAAACTGTATAAGGAGATATCTTTATGGATGAATTATGGAATGAAATACTGGAAATAGGTCAGAGGATCTTAAATGGAGGAAATATCACCAGGAAAGAAGCTGAAGCTCTGGGGAAATCCAAAGAAAGTGATATATTTTTGCTGTGCAGCTTTGCCAATAAAATAAGGGAAAAATTCAACGGAAGTGACGTGGATCTGTGCTCTGTGATAAATGCAAAATCAGGCAGCTGTCCTGAGGACTGCGCATTTTGTGCCCAATCCGCCCATCACCATACAAATGCAAAATGTTACCCACTTATAGATGAGGATAAAATTGTTGAAACCGCAATAAAACGTGAGAAGGCAGGTGCCAGGCACTGCGATATATGTACAAGCGGCCTGGGATATACCGGAAAAGAAAAGAATTTTAAGATCATATTAAACGCCTTTAGAAGGATGAAAGCAAATACCAATTTAAAGCTGTGCGCCTGTCTTGGAACTCTCACCATGGATGCAGCACAGCAGCTGGCAGATGCAGGCGTTGAACGCTACAACCACAACCTTGAGACAGCAAGAAGCTTTTTTCCTAAAATTGTTTCAACTCATAGATACGGCGAGAGAATTGATACAATACGCTATGCAAAAAAGGCCGGCATGGAAGTGTGCTCAGGAATGATCATAGGCCTCGGAGAAACCATGGAACAGCGCATTGAGCACGCATTCCTGCTAAAGGAACTGAATGTGGATGCAGTGCCTTTAAACGTATTGAACCCAGTTAAAGGCACAAGGCTCGAAAATGCAAGGCCCCTTCCTCCGCTGGAAATAATAAAAACTTTTGCCATAATGAGATTTATATTCCCTGATAAAAATTTAAGATTTGCAGGAGGAAGAGAAAAAAATCTCAAGAGTCTCCAACCTCTTGGATTTATTGCCGGCATAAACGGCATGCTGATAGGTGACTATCTGACTACAAGCGGGCAGGAGGTAAACAAGGATTTTCAAATGCTCAATGACCTGAATTTAACATATTGATGCAGCTAACGGAAAAGTGAAGAGTTAAAAATTAATAGTCTTACTAGATTTTCAGTATTTACTAAAAATCCTCATTTACTTTTAACTTTTCACTTCTCATTTTTAGCTTACCTCATCTAAATCATATATCCATGTCCAGTAAAACCGAACTCAAGCACTTTCCATGGGCATCCAGGGACAGTGACCTTGTAACCCCTCCGCCAAGAGCATCATACATGACAAAATTAAGGGCACAGATTTTGGGCAGTTCATATCTTATAACTTCTCCTTTTACTGTATCCCTAAACCAATTTTTTACTCTTTTGGCAGTGACAATTTTTTTAATCAGTTCATAATCATCATCCCTATAGGCTATAAGTGATATATTTGAAATATTTCCCTTGTCTCCCGTCCGTGAATGTGCAATATCCCTTAATTTCATTTCTATACCTCCTCATAGATCACTTTCGTGATTATATCTTTGTCAGGTACAAATATAGATGCAATTGACACTACATCCCTTGTATACTTTCTTGCTCCCCCTCCTCCTGAGGGTCCATTGGTATATAGGGCTTCAACTTCATTTCCTATCGTTTCTGCATCTTCTCTATTCAATGTTCTTGCTGCCACTCTGAGCCTTACTTCCTTAAAATCCGCTTTATTATCATTTAATATACTGCTTAAATGATTCCCATAAAGAGAGTTTACTCCTATAAAATCAATTTTCAATTCTTTTACAGGCAAATTTATATATTCAAGCCTCTTTTTTACTATTTCTCCAGCCAATCTGGCTCTGCCATAGGCTCCTGATCCCCCATAGCTTATTTCACCTTCTCCTATATAGCAATCTTTATAACCTATACTCACCTTGAATGAACCGGTTTTTTCTTTTCCACTTGCACCTTTTACTAAAACTTTATTTTTTTCAATTTCTTTCACAGTTACTTCTGAAAAATCTGCTATTACATCCGGTGTAAAATAATTTGATGGATCGTGAATCTCATACACAATCTGTTCTTTGCAGGTATGTTCAGTAACCATTCCCCCTGAATTCTCAAGCTTTGTTATAATTATATCACCATTTTCAGTTACTTCTGCTATTGGAAATCCCAAATTCCACAGCTTTGGTACATCCTTGTATCCAGGATCTGCAAAATAACCTCCTGTTATCTGACCTGCACATTCTAAAAGATGCCCTGCTAAGATACCTTTACCAAGTATTTCATAATCACTTTTGCTCCAACCGAACTCAAACATCAACGGTGCCAAAGTCAATGAAGGATCCGCCGTTCTTCCAGTTACTACAATATGTGCTCCATTATTTAAAGCTTCTATTATACCCTCTACTCCCGTATATACATTTGCTGAAATTATCTGTGATTTTATAGAGCTCAATTTTTTACTATTTTCAAGTATTTCACAATTCATATACTTGTCCACCCGATCCAAAATATCATCTCCCAGCACTGCTGCTACCTTCATTCCCCTTATTCCCATATCCCATGCAATTTCTTTTATGACTCTAACTGCAGCTGCAGGATTTGCAGAGCCCATGTTTGTTATTACCTTTACTCCCTTTTCAACACATAAAGGCAGTATTTTCCTCATACGGCACTCAAGAAACTCATTATACCCTTTATCCCCGTCAAGCAACTTCTGCTGCTGGTTAATTGCTATGGTCCTCTCCGCCAGACATTCAAATACAATATAATCTATATTTCCATTTTCCATAATTTCCAGGGCAGGTTCTATTCTATCTCCCGCAAATCCTGCACCTGAACCTATTCTTATTTTTTTCATATCACAATAACCTCCGCGAGACAATTTTTTAAAAAGACTGCTTCAAATTTTACCCTGAGCAGTCTTCTCCATAAGAAATTTTTTTAGGCAAACTCCATAGCCTAAGAATTTCTTTATTAAATTCCGAAAAGTTTAAGCACCATCCAGCTGGATGCATAATAAGTCATGTACTGCACTCCGGTATGTACACCGAAGAACCTGTTTAATATACCTCCAAAGATACCGATTGTAATTGAAATTCCGACTCCTACAAGACCAGCTTCATAAAAAGATAAAACCGTTATCAATCCTACAAACATGCAGATTATAGCTTCCTGACTGACATTTCTTAAAACCCATGCACTTGCCGTTCTGGCATAATTCATAGATAATGGATAAGCTATGATGTAAGCTGTTATAATTCCTACCAGTCCATATAATGCAAATTGTCCCGGTGTCAACAGATTATGCAAATTGTGAACAGGCTGACTTGAAAACACAGGAGGGGCATTGAACAGTGGACCTGCCGGTCCAAGTCCTACCGGGCTAAGCGGTATTCCAAAAGCTATTAGTGGGATCAATGTCTCAGCTACATAAGTTGCTTCAGTTACAGCATTCATCACACTCAGACAGGTTGTCAGACGCTGGTATAAACTCTTTACTTTAGATGCCACTACTTCTCCAATCATTACTGTCATGCCTACAGGACTGAATGTAAAAGTAAGAGCAGA
This sequence comes from Clostridium sp. HV4-5-A1G, assembly GCF_900184915.1. Classification (NCBI taxonomy): domain Bacteria; kingdom Bacillati; phylum Bacillota; class Clostridia; order Eubacteriales; family Clostridiaceae; genus Clostridium; species Clostridium sp. HV4-5-A1G. The sequence continues at coordinate 9,571 of NZ_FXYI02000022.1, forward strand.
AATGCCGGCTCCCGCACAGGTATATGCAGCTTGTCTACGTGTTAGTATTTTAAGTGGATTAGGGAAATAACCCTTCCATGTCTTGAGTTCAGGAGCCAGCCAGAATTCTCTTGGTGAACTTTTAAGAATTGAACCATGGGTCACTGGTGATAAAAGAGTAATTATATCGGCAAACATGGGTCCGATGGCAATCCCGAGAAAGATTCCTATGGAAATACTTTGATGACCGGCACTGGCCAATTTAATAACACCCTGTAGAAATACGGCAAAAGGTATAAGCACAAATACACTGGCCCATTTACCTTTAGATGTATAAGCTATTATAATTGCCGCAATTGTAAAAATAACAGGTGCCCAAACTTCTACTATATGGGAAAATGGAGCAAGTAATGTGGCAAATCCAACTGAAATAGGCAGTGCAATAATCGCTCCAATAATTGCCCCGGAAATCATCTTGCGGAGGGCAACATGGGGAACTCCCAATCGCCTTAAAACATTTGCATATTCCAGAAGCGGAACGGCCATGGTATCTCCAGGCACACCCATTAAAGCTGTTGGAATGGCATGAGTCATATGTTTGGAAACGGCTCCACCGATAAAAAATGAAAATATACCTACAGGCGGAAATCCAAGTAAAATGATCAACAGCGTTATTGGCGCAACTGTGGCAGTTTCATCAGTTCCAGATATAAGTCCTATAAATGAGAAGATCACGCTGCCAAGAAGTGCACTTCCAACACCCCATAGTACATTGTGCAAAAGCAATGCATTCATAGTTTATCATCTCCTTTTCTTCATTTATTTTCTTTTTCTCCAGCAAATAGTTCATACAACTGGAGGCTTTTCATTTCTTCTATAACCTCATCTTCTACTGTCTTCAACTCTTCTCTTTCTTTATCCAGATCTATGTCGAGCTCTTTTAACACCAAATTCCGGTCTTCTTCAGAAAAATTTTTTTCCTGAAGGATACGTTTTGGCTTAAATAATTTAGCCGATATAAATGCACTTAGTAGAGAAGATAACATACCAATCAACAGTGCATAAGCTTTACACAGTTTCAATGGCGTTTGCGGAAAATGTACTTGAATAAAACTCAGGCTTAAGATAAAACATGGTAAACTAATAGCTATGCCAATAATAATTGCAAAAAAGAGATGTCTAACATTTACTGTATCGCCCCATATATCTGCATAAATTTTCTTTTCCATAAAATTAACCTCCATAATTAAATTGATAATGTTATTTTCTTGTATAAGTAAATATTCATTTACTTATACAAGATAGCTAATGCTAAGAGCTTAAATGCTAGAGACAAATTATATCAAGTGATATTTTTACTTAGAATATTTCTTCATAAGCTCCTGGGCATATTCCAGTCTTACGTTCTTTTCTTCAACCATCTTCTTTACAATCTTTTCAAGAATTTCACCTTTTGCACCTGCGACAGAAGCTATATTTCTGGCATGAAGAGACATATGCCCTCTTTGGATACCCTCTGTAGCCAAAGCCTTGATAGCTGCAAGATTCTGTGCCAATCCCACTGAAGCAATGATCTCTCCAAGCTCTACAGCATTTTTGACACCCAGCATCTTCACTGCAACTTTGGCTGTAGGATGAATTTTCGTAGCACCTCCTACAAGACCAACTGCCATGGGGATTTCAATTGTGCCCACAAGATCTCCATTTTCATTCTTCTCCCAAGTTGTAAGGGATGTATACCTTCCTGAACGTGAGGCATAAGCATGGGCACCTGACTCTATTGCCCTTGTATCATTACCAGTAGCTGTTACCACAGGGATAATTCCATTCATAATCCCCTTGTTATGGGTAGCTGCCCTATACGGATCTGCTGCAGCAAAGGCATATGCGGTTATTATCTTGTCAACAACTTCTTCTCCACCTAAAGTCTCTTTTTTAATTGTCACCCTCGAACGAACAAGTCTGTGTACCGCCAGGTTAGACAAAATTCTCAAATATACCTTGCCTCCTGTAATTTTTTCAATAAAAGGTGCAACAGTTTCGGCCATTGTATTGACGGCATTTGCACCCATGGCATCCAGGGTGTTGACTTCAAGGTGAACAACAAGCATTTCCCCTACGCTGGATTGAATAACCCTGACTTCAATATCCCGAACACCGCCTCCGAATTTAACCAAGACAGGATCCTTGGAATCACAGATTTCAATTATTTTATCCTTGTTCTCGTAAATCTTCATTTTCGCATAATTTGGATCCGCCACATCAATAACCTGAATCTGGGCAATCATAATGGAGCCTGTATTGCTTGCAAAAAAGCCTCCAGTCTCCCTGGCCATCTTAGCTGCATTACTGGCAGCAGCAACCACAGAAGGTTCTTCAATTACCATAGGTATAACATAGTCCTTACCGTTTATGATAAAATTAAGGGCAACTCCCATGGGAAGCTGAAAAGTGCCAATTACATTTTCAATCATATGATCTGCTTTATCTATATCAAGTGCACCTGGCTCTCTTATAATCTTTTGCTCCTCTTCTGAAATTCCCGTAAATTCACTTACTTCCTTAAGCCTTTCCTCTGGTGAAAGTTTGTAAAACCCCGAATAACTGCTTGTTTTCATTTTCCCCATCCTTTCAAATCCAATGATAATTTACTTATCTTTTATCAGCCGTCTGCTTACAGATTACTCCTCTGTATCAATCTTCATCCTCATAAAGGCAGAACCCATTGATTTCCCAAGAGAGTCCAACCTTATGGAAAGAGTTGCCCCTCCACCCAGTGCATGTTTCATCACAAAATTAAATCCCTTTAGAGTATCCACATCATACCTTACAATTTCTCCTTTTACCATATCCCCAAAATGTTCTTTTACCTTTTCTACCGTCAGGACCCTTTTCAAAAACTCATAGTCTTTGGGATCACGGGCAAATACACATACATTGCTTGTATCACCTTTATCCCCAGATCTTCCATGAGCCAGCTCCTTCAAATATACCTGAGCCATTTACTTCACCTCCAAAATATTTGACGTCAATTTCACTACATCTCTTGGGACAAGTGTAGGCCATAGGCCTATAACTTCCCTAACTTTAGCTCTTCCTCCAAAAAAGCTTGCTCCTGGAGGGCCATTTAGCTGCAGTGGAGAAATTTCAGGAATTATTTTATAGGCCTCCGATTTATCCAAAGTGCGTATGGCAATTCTTAAAACCACTTCATTCATATTTTTAACCAGTTCAGGATCCATGTTTGCAACATTTAAATGAAGTGCATTGAGTCCTAGATAATCTATTCTTATTTCCTCTGATTTTAAATTTTTGCGTTTCATCTTCTTCATCAGTATTTCTGCTGCATATTTTGCTTTTTCATAGGCATCCGGCCAAGCAAAGCTCAAATAGGTCTCCACTTTATAGCCTGCATGATATCCAACACACAACTTTAACTGGTCAGGACGTTTTTTGCCTTTTATTCCTGCGACTTCAACTCTGTTGTCACCATCCTGAGTAAGAGTGGCTTGGCTGATGTCAACTGTAACATCCGGAGTAATGTAATTGGCAGGATCATGCACCTCATACAAAAACTGTTCTTTACAGGACTGTTCACAAACAATACCACCGCAGTCAGGTGCTTTTGTTATATGAAGTTTATCCTCTGTAATTTCTGCAATAGGAAATCCCAGTTCATCCATCCTCGGGACTCCACGCCAGTCATAATCATAGTTACCCCCGGAACCCTGCCCTCCACACTCAAGTAAATGCCCAACCATTATGCCTCTCGCAAGGTTGTCATAATCATCCTCAGCCCAGCCAAATTCATACATGAGCGGTGAGAGAAATAGAGCCGAATCCGCAGCCCTTCCTGTAACTACTATGTCAGCCCCCTGCTCCAGGCACCCTACAATGGGTTCATGACCATGATATACATTTACATTTAAAATTTTGTCCACAATATCGCGGAAGTCCCCCCCATTGTCCATATTTTTAAACTCAACACCCTGGGCAAGCAATTCAGGTATTTGTGATTTAAGATCATCTCCCAGCACATACCCAATCTTATAACCTGACATCTTCTGTTCTTTTGCAATTTCTTCAATTTTTTTTACACAGCCAAGAATATTCATTCCGCCAGCATTGGATATGATTCTGACGTTTTTTTCAAAGCTCTCTCTTCCAATTTCTCCTATCAGATTCACAAAATCCCTTGCATACCCTGCTTCCGGATTTTTGTTCTTCTGTCTTTGCATAATGGAAAGAGTTAGCTCTGCAAGATAATCACACCCCATATAATCAAGATTACCTCTCTTGACCATATGTATGGCAGCATCATTGCTATCACCCCAAAATCCCTGTCCACCACCGATACGTATTTTTTTCTTATCCATTCTGATACCTCCTTCTGCTTCGTACCATATTCAATGAGCAAGCATTATGCCAATATTTTTATTATAGTAGAAATGAGGTAGTTTAAAGGTTTTCACTTTCAACGTGAAAACCTTTTTAAATATCAGTGACAATCTTGCCACAGTTTGTATAAAAATCAGTGTTTACTTTTAGCCCTACATGTTTACTTTTAGACACTGACAATTTTGTATTCCTTTAATTTACGATAAAAAGTTCTGCGGCTGAGTCCCAACAGCCGCATGGCTTTACTTCTATTGCCATTACTTTCTGAAAGAACATCTGTAATCATCTTTTTTTCAAAACTCTTTACCGCTTCCTTTAAAGTACCATGGGTGTATTCAGATCTATTTCTCTCTTCTGTAATTTCCCCAATGGATTCTTTGATGTGGGGAGGAAGATAAACAACATCAAAGCAATCATCCAGACACATAATCACGGCATATTCAATACAGTTGCACATTTCACGAACATTGCCCGGCCAGCTGTAGGAATAGAAAAACGAGTGTACCCTTTGAGAAAAAAATACCTGCTTTCCATACTTCTTGTTGTACTTTTGCAGAAAATGATTTGCCAGCAATCCCACATCTTCACCCCGTTCTCTCAGCGGAGGCACTTTAATCTCCACAATATTCAACCTATAGTAAAGATCTCTCCTGAATTTTTTCTCCCTTACCATTCTTTCAAGGGGCTGGTTTGTTGCAGCAATCAACCTGACATTTACAGGCACATTTTTCTGTCTTCCAATTTTCTCTATCTCTCCCTCCTGCAGTACCCTCAAAAGCTTTGCCTGCATTGCCATGGGCATGTCACCTATTTCATCTAGAAACAGAGTTCCACCATTGGCCAGCTCAAATTTTCCCATCTTTCCTCCAGATTTTGCACCTGTAAAGGAGCCCTCCTCGTATCCAAAAAGTTCACTTTCGATTAAACTTTCAGGAACAGCTGCACAGTTTACAATTATCATTGGTTGAGATTTTCTCTCACTATTTGAATGTATGAGCTTCGCAATCAATTCCTTTCCAGTTCCATTTTCGCCTTCTATCAATACAGACGCTTCTGTCTTCGCCACAATCAATGCCTGTGAAACGGTTTTTAAAAAATTTGAGCTTTCTCCAATAATCTCTAGTTTCAACAATTTATTTTGCGCTTCAATCTGCTCTTTAAAGCGCAAAACAGCTTTATTTGCCTCCTCTACTTTTCTTCCCAATTTTACAATTTCAGTTGCATCTGTAAAAATCGACACAACCGCTTTCAGTTCTCCATCCTGTTCAATAGGATATATGTGCACTGAAACATATTTATCCAATGTCTTTATATACTGCTTATCTTTAATAATAGGTATTTTTGTCCTAAGTACATTCAATATCTCCGCTCCTGGCTCTACCTTCCGCATCTGTTTTCCTATAATTTTACTTATTGGAACTCCAAGGATTTTCGTATAGGCATCATTTATATAAAAAATTCTTCCTTCTGCATCAATTGCAATAACTCCCTCTTGAAATTTATCTACAATATTACTTATTATATTGGTATTTGTGCTGTTGATAAGATATCTAAACAAATCCCTGTCTATTTCTCCCACCTTATTGTCAGCATCATCTATTACTTCATAAGCTGAATTATCCCATAAGGCATGAGCAACATTTACGCTGTATATACAACAATTTTTATTTATACCATCTTTTATGCGCTTTTTCCCATTCCAGGGCACCATAATATCCTTTATCCTCATTTTTATCCCCTTTCAACAAAATAATAATTCACTATCGTAATAAACATATCTCCTGATAATAGTATATCCCGCCAACAGTACTATCTTCAAATACTAATTTGTCCCAAATCATATTTCAAAACTAACTCTATAAAAATTCACCTAAATTTAGCAGTACTACATTTTTTTATGATATGATTATAGTATCTTACTATAGAAGGAGATGATGTAAATGTTCAAAAAAGTACTTTCCTCCATGATCATGTCAATCTTTCTCATATGCTCAAGCGGAACTGCAATAAATGTGAAGGCAAACACTGCAGCAGCACCGGAGGAAGCTAAATTTACAATAAGCATTGATGGAAGCAGTATTCCATCAGAATACGTACAGCCCTATCAGGACTCAAATTCAGTAGTCATGCTCTCTCTTAACGTATTTTGTGGGAAACTAAACGGAAAACTGAATATAAAAGGTGACAGTGCCGAATTCATTACTCCGGATTATACCGTAAAACTCGAGAGTAACAATAAAAAAATACGTGTGAACAACAAAAATATCATTTTGTCAACAGCACCAGTCATCAGAACTAATTTCGTCTTTGTGCCTCTGGAATTCTTCAGCCAGATACTCGGCAAGACCATAAACTGGGACAACAATACCAGGGCTGTTAAAATATCCACCCCTGAAAAAGCACAACCTAGCCAGGAAAATTCCCAAATCTCACAGAAATTAGATACCTATTTGAACACACTTCAGAGTACGGATAATTTTCATGGAAGTGTACTTGTGGCTCAAAATGAAAAGATAATTTTGGACAAGGGCTATGGCAAATCGGACTTCGAGCAAAATATTCAAAATACACCAAATACCACATTTCCCATAGGTTCCATGACCAAACAATTTACAGCTATGGCCATAATGCAGCTGGTTGAAAGAGGATTGGTAAGCGTATCCGATCCTATCTCAAAATATATACCCGATTTTCCAAACGGAAATATCATAACAATAGAAAATCTTCTCACCCACAGCTCAGGAATTGTAAACTGTACCGACCTTCCTGAATTTTGGAACATGAGCCAGGATTCTTTAAAAGATATAAACAAGGTAATAGACCTATTTAAAAATAAACCTCTGGAATTCAAACCGGGGACCAATTTTAGCTACAGCAATTCCGGATATATTCTTCTGGGATATATAATTACAAAGGTGAGTGGAATGAGTTATGGGGATTACCTTCAAAAAAATATCTTTCAGCCGCTGGATATGAAAAATACAGGCCTGGGTTATAAAGGTACTGAAAAAATGTACTCCTCTACAGGTTACAGCGGCTACTTGGACGTTTATCCTGTAAGTGATGAAATAACACTCAGCGGGGCTTATGGTGCAGGGTGCCTGTATTCCACTACGGAAGACCTATATAAATGGGATAGAGCCCTTTACACAGAAAAAATGGTAAAGCAGTCCACATTGGATAATATATTTTCAAATCATATAGAGATGGCACCCTCTGGACCCTACTACGGATATGGTTGGATGCTCACAAGTGGAAAATACGGAAAGGAAATATACCATGGTGGAAATACAGTTGGATTTACAAGCAATATAGCCAGATATCCAGCCAAAGATCTAGCTATAATTATTCTCACCAATGTAGGGTACTACAATATAAATCCTCTAAATGACACTCTGGCGGACATAACCCTAGGTGGGAATTATAAACTTCCAAAGTCAAAGCAAGTAATTGCCATTGACAGTAAAACTCTTGACAAATACGTTGGAAACTATAAACTCAATGGGAATCTCGCAAATATCTCCATAACCGCCGACGGAAAAGCCCTCTATTATGAGCAGGACAACAGCGGTAAAAAATACCAATTGTATCCGCAGTCTCAAAATGAATTTTTCCTGAGGGTAGCAGATGTCAGCATTAAATTTAACATTGACAGTAAAAATACGGTTACAGGTATTGAATTGTATCAATTGGGACTTGAATTTCATGGAGACAAAATAAAATAGAAGGTGAAAGCTGTGAAAACAGAAATATTAAATGTTAAAGATTTAAATGTTAATTATAAAAATATCGTAAAAGGTGCAGAATATTTAAGAAAAGGTGAAGTTGTTGCAATTCCTACAGAAACTGTTTATGGATTGGCTGCAGATGCTTTTAATGAAAATGCAATAAAAAAAATATTTGAAGTTAAAGGAAGGCCACAAGATAATCCGCTACTAGTACATATATATAAATTAGAACAGGTTTATGATATATGTAAGGATATTTCAAAAGAAACCAAAAAAATATTTGACGCTTTCTGGCCAGGATCAGTAACTTTGATTTTCAACAAAAAAGACTGTATTTCAGATACAGTTACTGCAGGAATGAAAACTGTAGGAGTTAGATTTCCAGAAAGCAAGATAGCAAGGGCTATAATTAAAGAAAGCAGAACCTTATTAGTAGCTCCGTCTGCAAATTTATCAGGAAAACCATCAACTACCAGTGCAGAGCACTGCTATAATGATCTAAATGGAAAAATTCCCTGTATTTTAGATGGAGGGCCATGTTCAATTGGACTAGAATCAACAATTATAGATATGTCCACTTCAGCACCCGTGCTCCTAAGACCGGGAGCAATAAGCCTGGATGACATACGTAATGTAATTCCAAATCTTATATATAAAAAGGATTTATTGAGCGTAAAGGGAAATGAAGTTCCAAAGGCTCCAGGAATGAAATACAGGCACTACGCACCGGATGCACCAGTAACATTGGTTGAAGGCGATTATACAAAGACCTCACAGTGGATCAAAGAAAATGCGAAGGAGGACAATGCTGTAATTTGTTTCCAAGAATTTTTAAATGATTTTAAGAGCTGTCAACACATATATAGTTTAGGAAGTTTTAAAACGTTAAACACAGCAGCTCAAAAGATATTTGATCTGCTTAGAAAATGTGATAAATTGAATGTAAATCATATTTATATACAAGCTCCTAACGACAGGGGCTTAGGGAACTCTATAATCAACCGATTGGAAAAAGCAAGTGCAGGAGACATTATTCATATATAAGTTATATTGGTTATGGAAGAAAATTGGAAGCATATAGAATCACTTTATACTTCCAATTTTTTTAATAGGTCTATAAATTATCGAATTAGCTTAGATTAATGTCCATGCTGTTTGATTCCTAAAGCAACTTTAAAATATCAGCTTTCATGCTCAAAAGTTCCTGGGAAAACAACCTGTTTTCTTTATTGCCCCTGCTAAAATTCACGATTATCTCTTTTTTTACCCTGCCGGGCTTTGAAGAAAGTACATATATCCTATCTGAAAGTACAATTGCCTCTTCAATATCATGGGTTACAAAGAGTATACTCCGATGGAGCTTCTCCCTCATTTTTAAAATCCAATTCTGCATTTTTCCACGGGTTATTGAATCAAGTGCACCAAAAGGTTCATCCAAAAGCATTATCTCCTCTGAGGAGAAAAAAGTTCTCAAAAAACTGGCCCTCTGTTTCATTCCACCTGAAAGTTCATAGGGATACTTATTTTCATAACCCCCCAGTCCGAACATGTCAATGTATTTCTTTGCATCTCTCCTCGACTGTTTTTTATCATTCCCCTTTATATCAAGGGGCAGTACTACATTTGAAAGAACAGTCTTCCAGGGCAGAAGAAGATCCTTTTGCTGCATATATCCTATATCACCTTTTACAAAAACACTGCCGCTGTCCTCTTTGAGAAATCCTGTTATTATATTGAAAAGTGTGCTCTTGCCACAGCCGCTGGGCCCAAGTATGGAAACAAATTCTCCTCTTTTGAGATATAGGGTTATATCCTCAAGTATTGTCTTGTCTTCAAACTTCTTGCACACATTTTCAATCTCAACCATCATTTCATCACTATTATTTTGGCAGAAATTCATTTGTGAATGCATCACTTATTTTTAACTCCTTTTTTATAAGGCCTTTGTCCTTGAGAAATTTAGCATAACGCTGCCATACCTGGGATTTCATAACTCCCCATCGCGGTGCATCTGATACATACTGACCAGCCATATATTTCTGACTTTGAAGAGCCAGATTCTTGTCTATTTCAGGTGCATATTTTAAAAGTATATCTGCACTTTCTTCAGGATGTTTTATGGAGTATTCGTAGCCTTTGGCGGTAGCTGCCAGGAATTTTTTTACCTTTTCGGGATTCTTGCTTATAAGCTTGTTACTGCTTATAAGAATAGGTGTATAGTAGTCCAGAGCCGGATCCAGATCTTTAACGGGTATGTAATCAAGCTGCTCTCCCTTCAACTTGGCCTGTATACCTGTCCAACCCTCAAATATCCATGCAAAATCTATATTTTTCTTTGTAGCTGCAAAAAAATCGTCATTTCCGATATTCACTATCTTTACCTTGCTGAAATCTCCACCGCTCTTCTCCATTACAGCTTTAAGCACTGCTTCTTCTGAAGGTGATCCCCATCCTCCATATACTTTTCCCTCAAAATCTTTAGGGGTTTTTATATTTTTGCTCTTAGGTGCGGCAAAACCGGAAGTGTTGTGCTGTATTATTGTGGCAATGGCTTTTACAGGAAGAGGATTGTTACTTGTAAGTGCATAGGTGACATCTTCCTGATAGCTCACTCCAAAATCACCTTTTCCAGCAGCTATAAGATTTGTAACACTTCCTTCTGAAGGCTGAACTATTTTCACATCCAGTCCCTCATCTTTATAATATCCTTTATTTAGGGCCACATACAATCCGGTGTGATTTGTATTTGGAGTCCAGTCCAGTATGACAGTGGTCTTATCCAGGGAATTTGATGTATCCTTTTTATCGCTTGTTCCACATCCTGATATAGCAATTACACTTATAAAAACAGCCAGTATCAACAATATAAATTTACTTTTTCTCATTATTATCCCCCTCTTATTTCCAATGTATTATTTTTTTACCTATAAAGTCTATGATATAGATTATCGCAATGCTCACTACAACAATAACCAGAATTGAGGCAAATACCTTATCAAGCTGGTAGGCATTCTTGGCCCTCACCATATATACACCTATTCCGCTGTCTCCTCCCAGCCATTCGCCTATAATTGCAGACATTATCATGTAAGTTGCAGCAATCTTCAAACCTGAAAAAAAGTTGACCAGAGCATAGGGAAGTTTAAGATGGTAAAATATCTGAAGTTTGGAAGCCTTCATATTATGAAATAGATTTATGTAATCCACATCTATCTTTTCAAGACCGTCTACAAGACTTACAACTATGGGAAAAAAGCATACCGTTATCACAACTATTATCTTGGGAAGTGCTCCAAATCCGAACCATATTATAAAAAGCGGTGCTATAGCTATAGTTGGAATGGTCTGGGATATGAGCAAAATAGGATATAGTGATTTCTTAACTGTATGAAAACTGTCCATTATTATGGCCAATATAAAAGAAAGCACTATGGATATAAAAAATCCTACAAAAGATTCATAAAGCGTTGTTTCCGCATTTTCCATTATGTTTCTAAAATCCAAAACGAGGGTCTTTATAATATTTGACGGCGAGGGAAGGATATAGGGTTGTATATACTGAAGACCCACCACCATCTGCCATAAAGCCACTACTACTGCTATGGTTATCACCGGGTACATCTTATTTTGAATATTTCCTGATTCTTTCATTCTAAACACCTTAAATTCACAATTTCAATCTGTTGAAATTACTGGATATTTTATTTTTTAACTCTTCATACTGAATTCCCTTTATGTTTGAGATTTTTCTGACAATGCCTTCAACTTCCCAGGGATATCCATACCGTTTATTCACCCACTCAAGGGAGTCGGGTCCATCTGTTTCCGTCAATATTCTGTCCAGGGGGAGAATATTGACTATTTCATCTGTAATCCTGGAATAGCCTATATCAACGCTTATGGTGAAAAAGCAACCACATTTTAAAAGCTCCTTGAGCACATCCATATCACCGCTGTACCAGTGAATTATCGGTGTTCTCAATTTATACCTTTTTATATATTCCAGTATCTTATTTTCTGCTCCCTTGGTATGGATATTGGTTATCTTGTCATATCGTCTGGCCCTACTCAAAAAGTATTCAAATACCATGTCCATTTTGGGATATTTTTCTCTCTCCGGTACCCAGTAATAGTCAAGACCTATTTCCCCTAAAGCCTTACACTCCTTTATACAATCATCAAACCTATCCAGATTACCATAATTTTTATGTGCTTCCCAGGGATGTATTCCAAAACAGGGTATTATATTCTCATTCTCTTCACTTATCTTTTTCGTAAAAATATAACTTTTCAGGTTCATGGAGCATCCCAGTGTCTTGATATCATCTTTTCTTATAATATCAAGAGCTTTCTTTAAGTTTTCTCCATAAAAATCCATATGATTGTGGGCATCAACAAACATTTCAATTATCTCCCATATAACTTTGACAAAAAACAAAAGCACTATCACAAATAGTGCTTCAGGATACAAATTACAAAGCGGTTTCCCTACGTCGGCGCTGCCCGAATCAGGTTCAAAGGGTTAAAGTTTTCACTTTTCTCAGCCGTACCGGCACCCCTGACACTACAGACAATGTTAAATTTACTACATTATTATTATAATATCACTTGTTTATAAAAATGTAAACATTTCATGTATATATCCGTAGTTTTATTTATCCAATTTGTCAATGACGTTATGTTTTAATATGTAATCAGAATATTCAAGCTGATTCAACACATCCTCTTTGTCTTTCCTCAGGCTGCTATTCTCAGGCACTTCCTTTCCGGTCTTTACATCATAGTATACATCATCCTGGGAAGAAGAATAATAATTTTTATCTATAAAGGAACCATTTCTAAATATAACCTTCTGATTTTTAGGGTTAAAAAGATCTTTTCCAAACATATTTTTCCCGGGCAGATCAAATAAGTTACACACCGTAGGATATATATCCATTTCACCTCCATATACGTGATTCACACCTTTCACCGATTCGTTGGGAAAATGTATTAGAAGAGGTACCTTCTGAAGCCCTTCCCAATCCATTTCGGAAGTTGAATTTACATTCAGGAATTTGAACAGCTGCTGCTCTTTATCTTTGGGTATTGCATAGTGATCACCGTAGAGCATTACAACTGAATTTTCAAGCGTGCCATTTTCATCCAGAGCATTTAAAAACACTCCCAGTTGTTCATCTGTATAATGTATGGCTTTTAAATAATTTCCAAGAAGAGTACCTTTTAAATTTCCCACATCAAAATCACCATATTTATCCACATCATCATAGGGAAAGTGACTGGTCAGTGTTATTAAAAAAGCATAATAAGGTGATTTCATATTGTTCAATTTTATCAGAGACTGGTTCAAAAAAGATCTGTCACTGAGTCCCAAACCTATGGATTCATCTTTCTTATAACTTTTTTCACCATAGAAATTATCAAAGCCAAATTTTTTGTACATTATCTGTCTGTTCCAAAAATTTTCTCTAAAGCCGTGAAATGCTGCTGTACTGTAACCGTTATTTTTAAAATTTTCGGGCATGGCACTGAATTTATTTCCGGAATACAGAAAATACACTGCCCCAGCCGCTGCCGGATATATCGAATTGTTGGTCATAAACTCCGCATCGGAAGTTCCCCCTGCCGCTACCTGATAATAAAAATTATCAAAATACACTGACCTATTCACCCATCTGTTCAAATTCGGAGTTATTTCCTGTCCATTTACAGAAGCATTTATTACAAATTCCTGAAGGGCCTCTACCTGTATCATTATAAGATTTTTTTCCTTTGAATATCCTTTCAGATTTTTATTATCTGATTTATTATTATCCATAAAAGTATTTATGGCATTTATTTTTTCTCTGGAAACAGGTGTCATTTTGGTTATATTGGCTGAAAGTGAATTATAGATGTCTAAACAGTGATAATTCAATACACCTAGTTTTCTACTTATATAAACCTTATTATACATTGCGCTCAAAAGTCTGGGCTGCTCTTTTGAAAGTCCATAAAAACTTATAAAATCCATACCAATACCAAATAAGAGAAGCACGACAGCTATTGATATCCTATAATTCAGCGGAAATTTGTTTTTTCTCTTTCTAACATATCTGTTCACAAAGGGAATTATAAATATAACATCAGTGAAATATAAAAAGTCCTTTATATTCATCAAATTTGACACACTGGATTTTACAGCTCCAAGCTGAAATCCACTTATAAGCACGGGAAGAGATATTATGTCCTTAAAATATCTGAAATATATGATATCACTTACTATAAATGAACTTATTACAATATTGAATATATAGAGCATCCTGGAACGTACCTTTGCTTTCAGAAGCAAAGATATGGAGATTATAATTATTACCGGGGCAATGACCGGAATGAAAAGAGATATAATTTTTATATACCCTGTTTCTAAATGCCTTCCATACATCAATATCTTAAAAGTTACACATACTATAAAAAATACTACATCCAAAAAATCTAGAAAAAACGAATTCACTCTATTCATATTAAATATCCTCAATCATCAATTTATTACAATACTAAAATTATAGAACTAATGAATAAAATTGTAAAATAATATGTGAACAATAATAAAAGATTTTTTATACCTATTTACATAGATGTCATAGTGTAGCATAATATATTTGTTATAGAAAGGTTAAAAAGAAGAAGGAGGTATATGTTTAATGGGAGAAAATGATGAAAATAAAGATAAACTTTCAGTAGATGAAGAAGCAAAAAAGCAGTTTTTAGAAGAACTTAAAAATAAAAATATGGAAGAGAAAAGAAGATTTGAAGAAATTAAAAGGAAGAAAGAACAGGAAAAGGAGGAACAGCTCAAAAGGAAGGAAGAAGAGAAACAAAAAAAACTTTTGGAAGAACAGGAAGCTGAAAAAAAGTTGGATGAATCCAGCCTGCAATCAGAGAAGCCCCAGGAAGAGGACACTAAAATTGACAATTTTAAAGCAGATAGTGCTGAAATCGAACCTGTGTCAAAGAAAAAAACTTCTGACCGAAGTACAGATCTCAAAGTCAAAAACAACCTGGTACCCTGCAATCTGAAACTTTCCATTATAGATACAGCTGTATCGGCTGTAGTTTCTTTAGCCTGTCTTTATTTATTTGATCTTATTTTAAGAACCCTGTTTGGACATTATATAGCAGATATGAAAGGCATGTACATAATATTATTTCTAATAGTATCTATCTTATATCCTGTTATAATGAGAAGCTGTAAATCCAGGAAAACATTAGGTGAAAAATTTGCCAAAGTACCAAAAGGAGTAGATTAAAAATTGAAAAAGGGCAGCCAACATGAATTTTTTATAGAAAAGTTAAAATTTCCAGCAGTTGGAATCGCACAAAAGGATGGAATAAAGGTATTTATAAAAAACTCTGTGCCAGGTCAAAAAATAAAAGGTCAGATTACAAAAAAAAGAAATGGATATGCAGAAGCCAAAATCGTGGAAATAATTGAAAATGTAAACTATGCAATAGAGCCCTTATGTCCCCACTTTAACCTCTGCGGCGGATGCAATTTTCAGTTTATTCCCTATAATATACAGGTTGAATTAAAAAAGCAGCAGGTTTTAGACCTGTTTGAAGAATCTTCTATCAAAGGTTTTAAATTCTTGGGTATAGAAAAAAGCCCTGAGGAATTTCATTACAGAAATAAAATGGAATTTACTTTTGGAGATGAGCAAAAAGGAGGATCTCTCACATTGGGAATGCATATGAGGGGAAAATCCTTCGGCATTGTGAATGTAGATAAATGCAAAATAGTAGATGAGGACTTTACTGTAATTTTAAATGAAATCGTCACCTATTTCAGGAAAAAGGAACTGCCTTATTACAGAATACGGAGCCACAGGGGATATTTAAGAAATGTGGTAATTAGAAGAGGTAAAAATACAGGGGAAATCCTCGTAAACATCGTTACTACTTCACAAATTGATTTTGATTTCAATGAAATAACTGAAATATTGAGAAATTTAAATTATAATGGCAAATTGGTGGGTGTACTTCACACTATAAATGACAATTTATCGGATGTGGTAAAAATAGATTCAATGAAAATACTATGTGGAAACGATTATATAATAGAAGAAATTTTAGGATTGAAATTTAAAATTTATCCGGAATCATTTTTTCAGACCAATTCTAAGGGCACCGAAAAGCTGTATAGTATAATTAAGGATTTTTTAAAGGATACTTCCTCAAAAACGGTTTTTGACCTGTACTGCGGCACGGGAACTATAGCCCAAATATTATCTCCCCATGTAAAAAAAGTACTAGGAATAGAGCTTGTAGAAGAGGCAATAAAATCTGCGAAAGAAAACATAAAATTGAATGGAATAGAGAATTGTACATTCATAGCAGGAGATGTATTACATATAATGAAAACTTTAGAGGATAAGCCCGACATAATAATACTTGATCCCCCAAGGCCGGGAATCAATCCCAAAGCAATTAAACAGATTATAGATTTCAATGCTCCTGAAATAATTTACGTGTCCTGTAATCCCAAAACTCTTGTAAATGACTTAAACATATTTATCCAATCCGGATATATACTGGACAAGGTAAAACTCATGGATATGTTTCCCCACACCGCCCATGTGGAGACTGTAGTTTCACTGCAGAGAACACATACATAGAAATTCTGCATCTTCCACTGAATTTTTTCTTTCGGGGATATATAATTTAGATGTGTAAATTTGAGTTTGTCAACAGGTCCAAAACTTCACACTCTCATTATATTTGGCTCACCTTGCTAAATTTCTTGTAAAATAGAAACATTAATACTGCAGCAGTCAGAGCTATTGCCGAACTTAAATAAAAAGGGGCACTATTGTTGACGTTATCATATAAAACACCAGCTATAAGACTTGCAGGAAGTAAGGTTATACCTACCAATGAATTATATATTCCCAATCCTGTACCCCTCTTATTTTTATCGATAAGGTCTGAGACCAGTGCCTTTTGTACTCCATCTGTTGCTGCACTGTAAAGTCCATATAATACAAATAACAAAATCACTGATATTTTATTATCTGTTCTTCCAAAGCCAAAGTATATTGCAGAATAAAGTACATATCCAAAGATAATAAGTTTTCCCCTGCCAAATTTATCAGAGAGAATCCCCATTGGAACAGCGAATATTACTGACACCGAGTTGAATATCAAGTATACAATTGGTATGAATAAGGCTTTTATACCAATGTCATTGGCCTTTACCAGCAGCAAGGCATCAGTTGAATTACCTAAGGTAAATACAAAAACAATACCTAAAAACATGTAATATTTATATGAAAAGTCCCTAAGGGTAATTTTTTTAGGAAGATCATCTTTACTTTTCTTAGCTTCTTTTACAAAAAAAATTATGGTAACTAATCCAAGTATCCCGGGCAGAGCTGAAAATATAAATACCTTTCGATAATTATTAGGAAATACTGATAAAATTGCAAAAGCAATAAAAGGCCCTACTATTGCGCCGCTATTATCCATGGCCTTGTGGAACCCAAAATTTTTTCCTCTTTCACTATCACTTGATGAAGCAGCTACAAGGCTGTCTCTTGGAGCAGTCCTTATACCCTTTCCAACCCTTTCACTGAATCTTATAGCTAATACCTGCAAAGGTGAAGTTACTATTGAAAATAATGGGGATAAAATAGCTGTAAATCCATATCCAATGATCATAAAAGGTTTGTTTTTGCCAATTTTATCACTCCACCAGCCCGATACAGCTTTAAGAACCGAAGCCGTACTTTCTGCAATTCCTTCAATAAGAGATACCTCTGTTTTTGACGCACCTATGGACATTAAAAATAACGGCATAATAGAATATATCATTTTCGTAGTTGTATCCGTTAAAAAGCTGGTCATACCGGTAAAAAAGATGTTGCGCTCAATTCCCAGTACCTTTTTATCTTTTTCATTATTAATATACACACTCATCCTACCCTTAAAATTTTATTTTTGATTTGCATCAATTTTATATTCTTTTCTCTGAGGCCAGTATATCTTAAATTCAAGCTTTTCAATATCTCTTTTTTGTTTATAACTCATCCTTAAACTTGCATCTTCAGGAATACTTATGTCTCTGTCAAGGTCTTTTAAAATAAGTTTGATATTATTATTTTCTTTTAGATTTGATACATTTGAACAAATGTCATCCAACAGCTGCTTGTATTTGCCAAATTCATCTGCTTGTTCAACATTACATATTGAAAATATACTATTTAATATGATATGATCATATATATGCATGTAGATGCATTAATAAGCGGAGGAAGAACTAGCATGGAAGTAACATTGAATTTTGATTTTAAATTAAATAGATCCCAGGTATTTCAAACGCTGAAATCCTATGGTGAAATATTAGAAGAAGAGGAAATAAAAGGCTTATACAACCTACTCCTTCCCACAGTATATGAAACAGCGGAACCTGTAGGTGTATTCAGCATAGAAAAAAATGACAATAGTTCTCTTTATAAAATTATTGAGAATTACAGCCATATAATATATTGTATAATAAGTTTAGGAGACAACTGCAGCAAAAAAATAAATGAATTTTTTTCTTACGGGAACATGAAAAAGGGAATGGTAATGGATGCAATGTTCACTTCCTATCTCTTTGAAACAAGTTCCCAGCTTTTCAATCATATTTACAGCAAATCAAAGGAATTAAATTTGGGACTTAGCTGCAGAATATCACCCGGTGATGGAGAATTACCACTTAAATATCAAAAAAACATACTTGAAAAATTGGATGCAGAAAAATTTTTAAACTTAACTGTTACGGAAGGCTTTATGCTTTCCTCCAGCTATTCCATGGCATATATATACGGAGCCGATGAAAATTTACCTCTGAGTAAAAAAGATCATGATTGTTCCCGATGTCCTAACAGAGATCTTTGTACTATGAAAAATTTATGATTTCAGACAAATAAGTTATTTTGACTTATTTCTTTTCCTGTTTCTGGTTTTCTTATATACAAAATCCGAAGTAATTGCCAAAAGTAAAAATGCAGACAACAATATCTCCATTTTAGTGCCCGCTTGAGGATAAAAATATGTAATAAGTTCAATTATCAATACCACTGTTCCCATTATAATAAGAAAATTTATTTTAAAATTAACGTATTTTTTGTCCACACCTTCTGCGTCCAGCATAAATTTCTTACGTACCGACTTGCTGTATTTCATCCCCAGTCCCTGAATAATACCCATAAATCCTAAAAAAGTTAGCAGACCTGTCATCGTGGAATCCATAAAATATACCCCCATCTATTAATATTTATCGTATAAAAATACTTATTAAATTATATCACCTCAATATATAAATTTCAAAATTTAATAACACCCTGTAGAATTACGGCAAAAGGTATAAGCACAAATACACTGGCCCATTTAGCATTTGATGTATAAGCTTTTATAATTGCCGCAATTGTAAAAATAACAGGTGCCCAAACTTCTACTATATGGGAAAATGGAGCAAGTAATG
>NZ_FXYI02000023.1:0-28348 GCF_900184915.1 Clostridium sp. HV4-5-A1G
TATTCCAGCATTCTTCTGAATTCACTCCAGCTTGCTTCGCTTATTGCCTTTGCCAGCCTGTGATTCTGCTGCATATTTTTAACTTTTAAGTCCTCAATAACTATAGATTGGTTTTCTCTGATTAGTTTTATTGATAACTTATTTAAGAAATCTGCCCTTTGATTCACTATCTTCTCGTGTAATTTAGATAATTTTAATCTAGTTTTTTTCTGTTATTACTGCCTTTTTTCTTCCTTGATAGATCCCTTTCAAGTTTGACAAGTATATCTATATCTAAATACCCAAAAGATTTGCTACTTTTGCTTCATTGAATCCCACCAGGTATTCGCCATTTATCACTATAACTGGAACAGATCTGTATCCCTTTGCCATAAGTTGTTTTCTGGCATCTGGATCCGTAGTTATATTGTGTTCTGTAAAATCTATATTATGCTTTGTAAAAAACTCTTTTGCACTATGGCAGTATTGACAGGTACTGGTTGTAAATATATCAACCTTACTCATGAAATCATCTCCTTGTAATATTTCCATTTCAGATCTATAATATCATATTTGTCAGAATCTATCAACACACTTAATAATAATTATTATTAGATATTAGCTTCACTTTTGTGGTATTTAAATATTTCCAATATCTTAACTTAAACTTAACCTTCAATTTAAAATAATTAATGAAATTTAATAGATTACGGCACTTTACGATATATAATATATATGAATGTACATAGGGGAGATGGAATAATGAAACATAAAAAAATATCCAGTAAAAAGAGGAAAAATATACTAATACTTTCAGTATCAATTCTATTTTTATTTTCTCTTGGATTTATTTCTGGAGCAAGCGTGTCTTACAAAAAATCAAAAACTGTGGCAGCCAACAATATTTCTAGTTCACCCAGCAATATTTCTAATTCAACTAAGAGCTCTTCCACAGAATCTCAAAAATACATGAATAAAAGGGAAAGTAAGGTACAAACTTTTAATTCAAAGGATTTAAGCAATTTTAACCCTTATAAATCAGATGGAAGAAAAGTGGTATATCTGACTTTCGATGACGGACCTTCTTCAAATAATACACCTAAAATACTGGCTGTATTGAAAAATTATAATGTAAAAGCTACATTTTTCTTAATCGGAGAAAATGCGGAACAAAATAAGAAACTCGTAAAAGAAGAAGCTGCAAAAGGGCATGCGATTGGGAACCATACCTATTCTCATAATATGAGGTATATATATTCAGATCCAAAAGTATTTATAAGCGATATTAAAAAATGTGATGAAGTGTTAAAATCCATTTTGGGCAGTAATTATAATTCAAAGCTTATACGGTTTCCGGGAGGATCTTTCGGCAGAAAACTGGAGCCATTTAGAGAAGAAGCAAAAAAAAATGGGTACCGATATGTCGATTGGAATGACTTAACTGGCGATGCTGAACATAACATAGTTCCTGTAGTAAACTTAATTAGTAAGGTTAAGCAGTATGCTAATCATGATCATTTGGTTATATTGATGCATGACGCACCCGAAAAGGTTACTACTGTACAAGCTCTCCCACAGATTATAGAGTATTTCCGTTCACAAGGGTATTCTTTTGATACACTCTAAGTATCATTATCAAAGACAGGTAGTTATAAAGCAAACTACCTGTCTTCAAAAGTAATTTAAACTACAATTTTTTATAAATTCTTTGGTGCAGATTCTATCAGAGACTTTGTTAAAAAATCAATATATGTCAAAAGTTCTTCCGACAAGAATATGTCATCTCGTTTTACAAAACCTACCTGTATTAAATTGCTTCCTTCTAAAGGGATAGAGATAATATTTGGGTTCATATAATTTTTCACAATACAACCGGTCCCAATATTGTAGCCATTTGTATTTGATAGGATATTATTCATAGCACCTCGATCCTCCAAATAGAGTATTTTATTTATATTATCTAAATTGATAGCTTCTTCTGCAAAATGGAGCAGCACATCATTCTGCTGGTAAGTTAAATATGGATAATCCATTAATTGTTCTAAGGTAATCGATTTGAGGTGAGCTAAAGGATGTTCCCTCCGGAGAAAGACATGTTGTCTAAGTGAAACAAGAGGAGTAAAAATTAGTGAATTTGAGATAAAACAGTGCTCAAAGAAATCCTTGTTTAAATCAGTCAGAGATAAAACTCCAAGTATACTTCTGTTGGCACACACGTCACTAATTACTTCGGTTGCCTTTCCTTCGCGAATTGTCAGTTGATATTTACGTCCATCCAAATAATTCATTAGATTTGAAGTAGCTTCTATGGCAAAGCCATAATGTTGGGAGGAAATAGAAAACTTTGTCAGATTCATTGTCTTCTGTTTATTAAAATGATAAACAACAGACTCTTCTTGTTCTAAAAGCATTTTAGCGTAAAATAATAATTCCATACCTTGTTTTGTGAATACAACACCTTTATTTGTTCTATCCAGGATGGTAATCCCTAATTCATTTTCCATTTCTTGTACCGCTTTACTTATAGTGGGCTGTGTTACATAAAGTGCGGCTGCTGCTTTACTTATGGAATTATGCTTGGAAATTTCCACTATGTAACGATATTGCTGAAGTGTCATGTTTGTACCTCTCTTAGCTTATTTTGTTGAATGCTCTGTCATAACTTTATTTTATAGCAAACCATTAATAAAATCAATTTTACGTTTTTTATTGGAAGATGCTAAAATATAGAAAAGCAAATTTATTGTAAGAGGGGTAAAAAAATGATACGGAAAGCAAGTGAAAAAGATCTAAAGGACATTTTGGAAATTTATAACGACGCTATATTAAACACAACAGCAATATATTCTTATAAGATTCAGACCTTTGAGTATGAAAAACAATGGTATGAAAAAAAGAAGCAAGATGGATATCCAGTGCTAGTATTTGAAAAAGATAACAGAGTTGTTGGATTTGCTACATTTGGCCCTTTTAGAGAATGGCCAGCATATAAATATACAATAGAACATTCCATATATGTCCATAAGAACTATAGGAATCAAGGCATTGCAACGGAATTAATGAAAGAGATAATAAAAATTGCTAATAAAAGAGAATATGCAACACTTGTCGCTGGAATTGACGCAGCAAATGAAGGCAGTATAAAACTGCATAAGAAAATAGGATTTAAGTATTCTGGTACAATAACAAAAGCAGGTTTTAAATTCGGCAAATGGCTGGATCTTACTTTTTATCAATTGAATTTAACAGGACCTAAAAAGCCCTTAGAGGGGTAACTCAATAAATGAAAGAAGAGATTACAATTGGATTTGGAAATGAGTATAGATTCGTGTAAAAACCAAATCTATACTCATTCCTACTTGATAATATTTAGTTGAACTTCCTGGTGATCTAGTACAATTCAAACTGCTCCTCTTTCCCATCATTTATCATTTTCCAGAACATTCACATAAAAATCCTCAGCATTTACATCTTTTTTTAAAAGTCCCTGTTTTTTAAGCCAGTTTATATTGTTCTGCCATACGCCTTTATCCTGACTCAGGAAAGGCTCATTTTTTGATTCCATCTTAGGCAAAAGTATACTCAAACTTTTCTTTTCAACAGCTTCCTTAAGAGGAAAACTGCCTTTTTGTTGATTGTCCATGAGTATTTTCAGGGCCTCATCCGGATTATTTTTGGTATACTCAAATCCCTTCTGGGCGGCCTTCATAAATTTTTTAATGGTTTCAGGCTTTTCCTTTAGAGTTTTATCGCTGGTTACAAATACTTCTTCATAATAATTTGGGACTCCATATTTGGAAGGATCAAAATAATTTACAGGATGATTTTCATTTTCCATCATGAGAACTTCATGATTTATAAGTCCACCTGTAGTGGCATCTACTTTTTTAGTTACCATGGATGACAGAAGATCAAATCCTACATCCACCATCTTAACAGTATCCGGATTTCCACCATCTTTTTTAACCATGGTCTTTACGTACTCGGTATTCAGCGGATTCCCTGAATAGCCCACGGTTTTTCCCTGAAGATCCTTAGGTGAATTTATATTATTTGACTTCAGTGCTATTATAACATTCAAAGGTGTATGTACTACCGCTCCAACAGATTTTACAGGTACTCCCTGGTTAGCTCTTGCAATTACAAGATCCGGCTGATAGTAAATCCCAAGTGTCGCCTTTCCTGCTGCTGGAAGAGTGAGTGGATCTGTAGGATCCGACGGAAATTTTATATTCACTTTAAGTCCTTCCTCTTTAAAATACCCTTTCTCAATAGCTGCATATATAAAACTGTGTATGGCGTTTGGATACCAGTCAAGCACCAAATCCACGTTTTCAAGCTGTCCATTGCCATTTTGTGATGATTTACTGCCGCACCCTGCTAAACCCACCAACATTAAGGCTGACATTATAAAAGCTAAGATCTTTATTTTCCTCAAATTTCATTCCTCCCCTTTACTATTTTATTTTCGAGTATGCTTATAATTTTAACCATAATCAATGCGACTACAGACAATATTACAATAGGTGCAAAAACCCCAGCACCGTCCAGCTGTGTCATCATTCTCTTACTAAAATATCCAAGTCCTGCCTGGGCTCCCAGCCACTCACTTATGGCTGCACCTACCACACTCAATGGTACTGCTATCTTAAGGGCGGAAAAGAAGTAAGGAAGTGATGCTGGAAACTTCAATTTTATAAATATATCTCCTTTGCTGGCACCATAGGTAAACAGAAGTTCCTCCATATCCCTCCTAGTGGAACGAAGTCCGTCATATACATTTATGGTTATTGGGAAAAAAGTTATGAGTATGGTTACCAGCACTTTGCTCCATATGCCATATCCAAACCACAGCACAAATATAGGAGCAAGTGCAGTTATGGGCACTGTCTGCGTTACAATTACAATAGGATAAAGAGCTCTCTGTACTCTTTCACTTATATTCATAGCCGCAGCAAGAAGAACCCCAAATACTATGGATATTCCAAGCCCTTCAAAAGTCACAGCAAGGGTAGCCGGCAAATGTACCAAAAATAAGATGTCCTTCAGCTCCCATATTTTTTTCACAATTGCTGTAGGAGATGGGAGGATGTACATAGCATCTATATATCTGGCAATTGCTTCCCAGACTGCAAAAAACAACAGGCATATTATTATGGAGGATCTGTATTTTTTCACAACCTTATCCCCCTTTTAAGTTCTTCTATAAGCTGTGCCTTTATCCTCAAAATATCAGGATTGTCAAGCATATCTCTTGTTCTGGGATAGTTTAAATCAACCTTTATTTCCTTAAATTTTCTTATAGGACTTCCATCTGTTACAAATATTCTTGTAGACAAAAAAAGTGCTTCCTCCACATCATGAGTTATAAACAATACAGTCTTGTTTAATTTGGACCACTTATCCAAAAGCCATTCCTGCATAGAGAGTCTTGTTATTGCATCCAGTGCACTAAAGGGCTCATCCAAAAGGAGCAGTTCTGAGCCTGTAAGAAGAGTTCTTGTAAAGGCTACCCTCTGGCGCATACCTCCGGACAAATCCCTGGGATATTTATCTTTATATTTTTCCAGGCCGAAACTTTGCAGCATTTCTTCTGCCTCGTTCCTGACTCTTTTCATATCTCCACCTTTGATCTCAAGGGGCAGTGAAGAATTTTGAAGTATGGTTCTCCAGGGTATTAAAAGATCATTCTGAGGCATATATCCTATGTAGCCCTTTCCCAAAACGTTTATATTTCTGCCCTCTAAAAATATATCTCCTTCAAAAGGTCTCTCCAATTTGCAGATAAGCCTGAACACAGTGCTTTTTCCGCATCCGCTGGGACCCACTATACTTATGAACTCCCCTTTATCTACTCTGAAACTCAAATTTTTTATTATAAAATCCGGGTCTTCATCATATTTAAAGCTTATATTTTTAAATTCCAGCACAATTACATCCTCCTGTCATAGCCATATCCCAAAACATACTTTCATATTTACTGGTATTTATAAAAATTTCTTTCAATCTCTCAAATTTCTTTTCCGATATATCTGCAGTCAACTGATCAAACAGTTCAATCAGCCACCTCGTTTCCCTTTCGTAATCTTCTGAAGAGTACCCCCTTATCCACTGTCCATAAAATTTATCTTCCACGGCTCCCTCTATTTTACTCAGTCTTTTACCAATCAAAAGATAACTCCACATACAGGCTAGAAGGGAAGCTGTTAAATCCATCAGATCTCCCATCTGCGACACTGACAGCATGTAATTTGTATAGGAAATATTTTCAATGGCAGCTTCGGTATTCTCTATATTCTCTTTTCTTATGCCCAATCTTTTCATATAATTTCTATGTATATTCATCTCTCCATTCAATATATTGTCCACCATCTTCGAGAAACCCCGCATGATACTCTCATCTTGGGCTTTAACTATTCCAAGTGCATATACTTTTACATAATCCAGAAGATATATATAATCCTGAATCATGTAAAATTTGAATTTCTCCACATTCAAACTTCCATCTGCTATTCCCCTTATAAAAGGATGCTCGTAATAAGAATCCCATATAACCTTTACACTATCATATAATTTTATAGATGTTCTCATACAATCCCGCCTTTTCAATTCACAATGCACAATTATTCTCATAAAAAAGGTACAAACTTTTAAAAAAAATGTTTGTACCTTTATCGACTAAATTATATTGCAACCTCTTCCTACGCTGGCATTGACCAGATCAGGTACAACTAGGGTCTAAGGATTCAATCCTCACTCTCAGCCGGTAACACCAGCACCCCTGGGATATATAAAACTATTTAATTTTATATATTGCACAGACACCAATTATATTACTACAATAATTGAAATTAATCAATATTTCCGTGCGTATTTACTCTAGCGAATAAATTACATTACCTAGTTCTCTGGCTTCTTCTTTATCATGAGTCACCATTATAACTGTTCTTTTATTTTCCCTGTAAAGCAATAAAAACTTCTCTATTATGTCACCCTTTAACCTATTATCCAGGCCCTTAAAAGGTTCATCCATCAGGAGCAGATCACTTCTATAGGCAAAAGCTCTGGCAAGTGCAACTCTTCTCTTCATACCTCCACTTAATTCCCCGGGAAATTTATCTCTGCAATCTGACAGTTCCACCATATTTAAAAATTTATTTACAGTCGATTCTATTTCATCTCTATTCATTACAGATTTTAGTACAAAAGCCACATTTTCATATACTGTCAAATGGGAGATAAGCCTATCTTCCTGAAAAACATAAGACAATCTATCGCTTTTCAAATATACCTGTCCATCATAATCTTTTTCAATTCCACTTATAATATTTAAAAGAGTGGTTTTCCCACAGCCCGAGGGTCCAAATATAACTGTAATTTTGTCCTTTAAAAAGCTAAGATTTAAGTTTATAAACACAGGAAGTTTCCCATAGGATTTGTTCAAATTTTTAATTATAACTTCATATTTACCATCATCTTTCATATAAACGTCCTCTTTGATAAATAATACTTAAATATCTTTTCGAAAGCAAAACTCAGTATTACAACTACAATAGTCCAGGCAAACAGTTCAGGGGTCTCAAGTGTGTTCTTCGAATTCAAAAGATTCAATCCTATGGAGTAATTAGGTGTACTCAATACCTCTGATGCCACCGAAACTTTCCATCCAATTCCAAGACACATGAGTATACCTGATACAACATAATTTTTTATACTTGGAAGATATATATCTTTTAATAAGTATTTTTTCTTAACCCTATACACACTCGCCATTTGAATTAAATTTTTGTCCACCGACTTTATTCCCTGAATTACATTCGTATATACTATTGGAAAACATATTAAAATAGCTGTAAAAATAACTACATAGGATGAAGTAAACCAAATTAAAGCTATAATAATTATAGACATAACGGGAGTCGCTTTCATGGTAATTATAATGGGATCCAGAATTTCCTCTATAAATTTATTCAAACCTGCGGCTACTCCCAGCACAATGCCTACAATTATGGATATTAGGATTCCTGAAATCACCCTTATTATGCTATTAAAAACACTTTTCCAGAAATAAATTCCCTTCGCCAGAATAAAAAGTGTTTTTATAACTTCAAAAGGTGATGGCAAAATAAGGGGATTATTTATAAAAAGAGAGCAGAGCTCCCATATAAACAGCCAAAACAATAGTATGCATGATCTTCTAATTGTCCTTGTCTCCAATGTAATAGAAATTTTCATCTGGTACCTTTCCTCCAACAGATTTTGGATCACTGTCATATAAAACTTCATAAAACTTCTGAAGAATTTGTTTTCCATCTTTGGCATTTATAAATACTATATTGCTGCCTGGGATAGCCATTTCAGCCACTTTAGCTTTTGGTATTATGCCATATTTTTCAATAAGCTTTCCTGCCTCTTGCTTATTGGAATTTACAAAATTCACAGATTCCTTATATTTATTTAAAAAATTATCTAGATCTTTTCCCCTTTTATCTATAAAAGATTTTCTAAAGACAACAGTACCCATAGCCAACTTACTCTGTCCATTGGAGGCCTTATCCCATTCCTTAGTAAGATTTATGGGGACTTGCAAACTACTGTCTTTCATCTTTGTAGTAGTTACAAAAGGCTCCGGAAGTACTGCCAAATTTACTTTTTTAGATGCCACTGCTGCCGCCAGATCGCTGTGATTCATCTTATAGTCAACAATTACGTCCTTCCCTGGTTCCAGACCGTTTTTTCTCAATATGTAGTTC
The DNA here is from genome assembly GCF_900184915.1 of Clostridium sp. HV4-5-A1G. Lineage (NCBI taxonomy): Bacteria > Bacillati > Bacillota > Clostridia > Eubacteriales > Clostridiaceae > Clostridium > Clostridium sp. HV4-5-A1G. The sequence goes on from NZ_FXYI02000023.1 coordinate 8,733, forward strand.
AATATGAATTCAGGAGTAGCACCTTTATCACTTGAATAAATGGTTTTCCCTCTTAAATCCTCTATGCTCTTTACTGTACTGCCATTTTCAACAATATATAAGACACCTAAAGTATTTATTCCAACTAGTCTCACTGCACCTTTAGTTTTATTATATAAAATAGAAGCCAAGTTAGAAGGGACTGCTGCCCCGTCTATCTCTCCACTTATAAGTTTTGATGTTATCTGATCCGGTGAATCATATAAGGTTATGCTGTAATCCTGCTTATCTTCCATAAGTTTTGCCATTCCCATCCCGGTAGGGCCCTTCAAAGCCGCAATTTTAATTGCCTGTTTTTTAGGCTCAGATGAAGTACTGTCGGATCCATTGGAACAACCTGCTGCAAATAAAGTTGATACTATAAGTACTAATGCCATAATAAATACACTTATTTTCTTTTTCATAAAAATCCCCCTTAAACAATATAATTTTGTAAACATAGTTACTATTCTTTACTTTATTATAACATTATTTTTAAATTCCAATTACAGTGAAGTGCTAAAATTAAAAATAGAGAATTAAATAACCAGTAAAGGAAAAATTTGTTGTTGACATAATAATATTATTATATTACAATATGTTTATTAGCAATTCATGGCAGTAAATAGTGATAATATCGTGATGATTTGAAAAACTCTTAATTTCATAGCTGTAAATTCATATCTTAAACTGGTCTTTCTACTATATACAGAAGACTCAGCAATAGTTATAAATGCTACCTGAAGATACTATTCATGAATATTATATGCTTTCCATTAATATATACAATTATATGTGATAATTTAAATTTACTTGATAGATAACATTCTTTATAAAATAAGAGTGTTTATTCAATATAAGAAATTTAATTAACATAAGGGAGGAATCAACATGAAAGCATTACTTTTAGCTGGGGGTAAAGGTACCAGACTAAGACCTCTAACAAACAAGTTGCCAAAACCCATGGTTCCAATTATGGGAAAACCGCTTATAGAAAGGGTGATAACAAAGTTAAAGGAAGCTGGAGTAACTGAAGTAGTCCTGAGTACGTGCTACAAATCAAATTACATTAAAAATTATTTGGATAATGGTTCAAAATTAGGAATAAAAATAGATTATGTATCTGAGGATATTCCCCTGGGCACAGGCGGTGCCATAAAAAATTCCGAAAAATTTTTTGACGATACTTTTATAGTTTTAAATTCTGATATAGTAAATAACATATCCTACAGAGAGCTTGTACGATATCATAAAAAAAAGAAAGCCTCAGTTTCCATAGCTATGACAAAGGTTAAAGATCCTTCTCAATATGGAGTAATAGAATTTGATAAAAATAATTATATAAATGCTTTTAAAGAAAAACCTAAAGAAGGGGAAACAGATTCAAAATGGATAAATGCTGGAGTCTATGTATTTGAACCAGATGTCTTTAAAGAAATTCCAAAAAACAAAGTGGTTTCTGTAGAAAAGGACGTTTATCCTCTATTACTTAAAAAACATTACAAAATGGCTGCTTATAAATACAACGACTATTGGATTGACATTGGAACTTTGAAGAAATATATACAGGCACATATAGATATACTTCACAGCAGCTGTGAAAAATTTATAAAAACCAATAATATTTCAGATATAAAGAACATAATCTTTAAAAGTAAAAATGTAAAAATACATCCAAATGCAAAAATAATAGGACCGGTGTTTATTGGCAATAATTCTATTATAGACTCCAATGCCCAAATAGGCCCTTACACCGTTATAGGAAACAATTGTCTAATAGACCAAATGAGCACCATAAGTAGAAGTATACTTTGGGATAGAATAAAAATAAACGAGAATGTAAATATAACAAATTCTGTAATAGGCTCAGATTGCATTATAGACAAATATTGTAACCTTCTCAATACAGCCTATGTTTCAAAGGATTATGATAATAATCTGCTTGCTATATAAGAAAACTAAAGAGGTGATACCATTGGATAAAAACATAATTTTTTTAAGTACTTATCCACCCAGGGCATGTGGAATAGCTACTTTTACTGCTGATTTAATTAAAAATCTGGGAGATGCATTTCCCTCTAACAATTATAAAATAGCTGCTGTCAATGACGAAAATTATAAATATGGGAATGACATATGGTTTACTGTAAATCAATTTGATAGAAAAACCTATATACATCTTGCAAATTTGATAAATAATTCCGATACGAATCTAGTTGTAATAGAACACGAGTATGGAATATACGGTGGAGACTGCGGGGAGTATTTACTGGATTTTATTAGGGGCTTAAAAATTCCTTTCATAACAACTTTTCACACCATACTGTCAAATCCAAATGAAAAGCAGAGGGAAATACTTAAAATACTGGGCGGTAAAAGCAAAAAAATTATTACCATGGGAGAAAATTCCATAAAAATTTTAAATCAAGTATATGATATACCGGAAAATAAAATCACAGTAATACCCCATGGAGTACCGGATATTACTGTAGAAAATAAAGATGTTTTAAAGAGGAGTTTGGGGTATGATGGCAGAAATATCATAAGTACTTTTGGGCTCTTAAGCTCCGGAAAAGGTATAGAATACGGCATAGAAGCTATAAATCAAGTGGTTAAAACCCATCCTGAAGTGCTTTATCTAATACTTGGTCAGACTCATCCTTGTGTAAAAAAAGTTGAGGGAGAAGCTTATAGAAACAAGCTGCAGAATTTAGTTTCAAAATTTCATATAGAGAACAACGTAAAATTTGTTAACAAATATCTTACCAAGAGAGAAATAGTACAGTATTTAACTTTATCAGACATATATATGACACCATATTTGGCAAGTGAGCAGGCCGTAAGTGGTACACTGGCCTATGCTGCTGGATATGGAAAAGTAATAGTATCCACTCCCTATAGATATGCAGAGGAAATGTTAAATGACAATAGGGGAATACTTGCAAAATTCAAGAATTCAACTTCCCTAGCCCAGGCTATAACATATTTACTAGACAATCCAACAGTCATGAGAAACATGGAAAAAAATATGTCTAACTTAGGTAAAAAAATGAAATGGCCCTATGTTGCAAAACAATATGAAAATTTATTTTTAAATACAATTAAAGCTAGTAAAATTACAAAACAGGTGGTGTAAATTACATGCGTATTTTTGAGGAGGAACATTCAATACCTATTTTTATAATGACTGATGATACTGGAATTATTCAGCACAGTGTATTTTCAGCGCCAGATCCAAATTCCGGCTATACTACAGATGACAACTCGAGAGCTTTAATTGCGGCTGTAATGCTCTATGAAAAATTCAAAAGTAAAAAATATTTAAAATTAATCTTCACATATACTTCCTTTTTATTATATGCTCAAAACAAAAAAGGAACTTTTAAAAATTTCATGGATTATAATAGAAACTTCATGGAAGAAGAAGGATCTGAAGACTGCTTTGGAAGATGTTTGTGGGCACTGGGATATACCTTTAAATCAAAAGGTGTACCAGAATCCATAAAATCTGCAATTTTAACTATGATATATAGGGCGATTCCCAATATATCTTCATTAACTCACATGAGAGGAAAAGTTTATTCCCTGCTGGGACTAAATCTTATTTACAAAGCTCTTCTGGAGAAAAAACACTCTTCAATAAATAATGAGCTTCTAGATAAGTATTTGAATGGCATTGAAATTGTAGAGGTCAACAATACCCCAATAAGAAGCACGGACGATCTAATTGATATTTTAAAAAACGAGATAGTAGAAATATGTCAATACCTTATGGATAATTTTCAAACTCATTCTGAAAATTCCTGGCATTGGTTCGAGAATAGCTTAACTTACGGAAACGCCATACTTCCCTTGAGTTTATTAAAAAGCGGAAGCACTTTAAATAACAAGAGCTATTTGGATACAGCAATTGAGTCTTTAAATTTTTTAGAAAAACTCTGTTTTGTAAAAGATTATTTCAAACCTATTGGCAGCAATACCTGGTTTAAAAAGGGAGATGCAGTTCCCTCCGAATTTGACGAACAGCCGCTAGAGGCATGTGGCACATGTATCATGTATACAGAAGCCTATAACATATTCAAAGATCAAAAATATCTGGATAAAGCCTATGCCTGCTATGAATGGTTTCTTGGAAAAAACTCAAGCGGCAAAACTCTGGTAGATGAATTCACTCATGGAAGCTATGATGGAATAATGAAGAACCATGTAAATTTAAATGAAGGTGCTGAAAGCGTGCTTGCAAAAATAATAACTGAACTCACTCTGGACATTTTGCAGTAATAAGCATTTATTTGTAGTTAATTGACAACATAATCTACAAACAAATAACCGCCAGCTTTTGATTTAAAGTATGATCAGAAGCTGGCGGTTATTTGTTATACAATGGCTGTCATTATCTACTTATACACCTTTCCGAGTTCATCAGCAGTAAGTATTGCCGAATAGACATCTTCTTTTGTAACTTCAAATGGCATATTTCCCATAGTATCATTCTTATCGCAGGAAATCTCCGCCACTTTCATTATATCCTCCTCATTTATTTCATTGATTCCCAGATCCGCCAAAGTAATTGGAAGCCCGACTTCAACACAGAAATCCATTACCTCTTCTATTTCTTCCATAGGGCTATTTTCTAAAACCAGTTGGACTAAAGTACCAAAGGCAACTTTTTCTCCATGGTATAGACTATGACACTCTTTGATTGCTGTAAATCCATTGTGAATAGCATGGGCAGCTGCCAAGCCGCTGCTTTCAAATCCAACTCCACTCAAATAAGTGTTTGCCTCAATTATGTTTTCCAGTGCCTTTGTAGGTACTTTATTTATAACAGATAATTTAGCTTTAAGTCCATCTTCCAATAATGTATCATAACACAACCTCGAAAGTGCAAAAGCAGCCTTTGTAGCTTTACCCCCTGCCATAGTAACCGCTCCTGATCTAACGCAGGCTCTGGCTTCAAAATAAGTTGCCATAGCATCCCCCATTCCTGAAACAAGAAGCCTCACTGGGGCTTTTGCCACTATTGATGAATCTACGAGTACCATATCTGGATTTTTGGGAAGTACTAGGTATTCACTAAATACACCTTCATCTGTATATATCACAGAAAGCGCACTGCAAGGTGCATCAGTAGCTGCTATAGTTGGAACTATTACAACTGGAGTGCCTGAATAATAAGCCACTGCCTTTGCAGTGTCAAATATCTTACCCCCGCCTATTCCAACTACAACATTGCTGTTATTCTGTTTTAATTTTCCCTGTAGTCTGTCTATCTCATTCTTAGAACACTCTCCATTAAAAGCTTCAAAATACAGCGAACAGTTTTTTCCTTTAAAGCTCTCCTCTATTTTCTCTTTCGTTCTCTTGATTCCATTTTCACTGGCTATTATAAAAAAGTTATCTCCAAGTTCCTTAACATAGCTAGCTATTCTATTGAGTTCTCCATTTCCCTGTATATATTTCCCTGTGGAAATGATAATTCTTGACATTTTTAATCACCCCTTTGATTACGGTTATTTTTAACAATCTATATATATTATATACCAAAATATATTTTTATAAAATACAGAAATTTTTGACTTTTTCATTTCAATGGATGAATACAAGATCTCAAGACTGCCTGCTATTGCACAAATATTTTATTCCTATCGACATAATTCGAAACTATGCTGTATACAAAATTCGTCATTTTCCTATGATGCATCTCTGAATAAGTACACACACCATCCTGTATCTCAAAAGGATAGGCCAGCAAAAGAGATCTGGGATTCAACCTTACCATATTTTTAAAATAATTTTTTGAAACCCTGAAAACCCCTATACTCACATCCTGTATTTTATTTGCCGGAATAACCCTAAAGGTCTCTTCTATACACTTTTTATAATATTTATCCCAATTTTCAACATACAATATGGGGTCAAAACATATTCTAACTCTCCACCCATTATCCAGCGCATTCTTAGCGGATTTCAACCTTGAATCTAATTCTGGAGTACCTGCCTCATAGTTCCGAACAATTTCATTAGGCGAAATTGTCCATGCAAGTATCACATTATCCATGGGCTTAATATTTTCTATACTTTTAAAATTAGAGCTTTTAGTTCTAACTTCTATTTTTAAATTATCATTTTCCCCAACAAATTTCATCCATTTTTTCAAAAATCCTGTTATACCTTCAAGAGCCATCATATCCGTATCATAGGATATACATATATATGCAGGATGTTTCTTTAAAATACAGCTTACCTGATAGAAAACATCCTCTATATTCACAAATACAACTATATTGGCCGAAGAATACATGCCCTGAAGGTAGCAGTATTCACAATTATACACACAATTCATTATGGATGATGTATAATAAAAATATTTGTTTCCAAAATCATCACAGACTTTAGCACCTTCATAAATTAAATTTCCATCATTATATGCCAATATCAATTTAGCAGACCTTTTCTGCACTGAAAAAGTTTGGTTGTGTCTGCAGAAAACATCTTTATAATGCTTTATCCTTATTATCTTTGAATTTTTTAGCTTTGAAAGAATGATTTTAGTATTTTCATGCTGAAGAACTCTATCTTCTACATAAATATGAGAAAACTTAGATAAATTTAAGTTGTTCTTCCAATTTGTCAAAATATATCTTCCTCTCTCCTTTGTTTTTACAGTAAATCTGGGTAAAAGGCTCAAGGGCAAGTAATAAATTATCATTTCTTATTTTATAGGATTTTGCCAATTTTTTAAGTTTCTGCTGCATAGACACCGACAAATTGAAATTACATGCAATTTCATTTATATAATTCATGTCGTTTTCATCCAATACATCGCTGGACTCTGCACACCCACGGGCAATATCAAGTATCCAGCTGCAAATTTTCTCTAAATTTTCTTCAATCAAACCACTTGTTTTTTTTGACTCCGGTTCACTGTCTCCTAATTGTCCAGACACTATTTTCAAACAATAAATCCTATGAGGTGGCAGAAATATAGATACAGATTGAAAAAAAGCAGCTCCTTCTCCTTCTATATCTGCAATATCCCCTTTTAATTCCTCAAACCGCTCATTATTTAAAATTCCAGAACAGCTTTCCAGGCATCCTTCCTCAAAAGGGTGCCTAAATATCATATCAGGATAAAAATCTCTATTGGTGCCACTGTCCACTATCTTATTGCAAAGCACTGTGGCGCCTGTTTTTAAGTTCTTATTTTTACTTGCACACAGTCCTATATTTATAAAAGTATCATACTCAGTTATATCAAACTTGCCCGCAATATAAGCACAGGCACTGGCTATATTTAAAGCACCTCTTTTACTTATTATAACTGCAATTTCATCATTTTTAAAAACCTGAAATTTTTTTATAACATTATATTTTTTTAGAGAAAATTTCTTTATGAATGGCTCTGCCTCACAGTACAATGTTGTTGATATAAAAATCAAGATTCTTTCCTCCGATCTTTTATATTTGAGAATATGAGTTCTACAATATATGATAAAAAAGAACCCCAATAAATTCAAGGTTCTTTTTTACAAAATAAGCTAATTTAATTATTTATATTTTAAACTTATTTGTCTCTTCACTCAATTTATCTACAATATCATTAAGCTCGGATGCATATTTATCTACATTTTCCGAAGATGCATACATCTCCTCTGAAGAGGCAGATATTTCCTGTGAAGAGGCAGACGTTTCCTCAGAAACCGCAGTTACGGATTCAACTTTGCTCAAAACGTCATCTTTTGATTTGACAGTTGCTTTCAAGGAATTATAAGTGTTTTCCAGAAGAGGCCTTATGTTCCCAACTGCATCCGATATTTTTTCAAAAGAGTTCTTAGCTACTTTTGCCGTACCCTCCTGATTTTCAACAAGGCCCTTTACCTTATCTGAAGTCGAAATTACATCTTTTGTTTCACTGCTTATGGACTGTATGATATGTTGTATCTGCTCCGTGGATTCCTTGGATTTCTCTGCCAGTTGTCTTACTTCTTCTGCCACTACTGCAAACCCTTTTCCCGCTTCTCCTGCTCTTGCAGCTTCTATCGCTGCATTTAATGCCAGCAAATTGGTCTGATCCAGTATTCCATTTATTACATCCGTTATACTTCCAACTTTTGATACACTGCTTCCGAGTCCATTTATCTTCTCAGAAACCACTCCAAAGGATTCTCTTACATCATTTATCGATTCTAGAAGACGATCTATCTGCTGCCTTCCTTCTCCCACTGCAGCATCAGCTGTATTTGAGCTCTCCTTAACCTCTGAAAGTTTACCATATATGTTCTGCAGCTCATCTGCCAGCCCTGCCATGCTGTTTGATATGCCTACCAAATCGTTTGCCTGCTGGGTAGTGCCTTTGGTTACCTCCTGTACTGCACTCGCTACATCATTTGCAGCCCCGGTCATCTGACCAGCATTTGTCTTCAGATCCGAAGACATTGAACTTACCTTCAGTGAATTATTCTTTATAGTTCCAATGGTATTTTTAAGACTTTCACTCATATTCTTAAAGCTATCTGCCAGTATTCCAATTTCATCATGGCTGTCCACTTTTATTTTAACATCCAAATCTCCCTCTGATATCTTTTTAGATACACCAACTAACTCCTCCAATGGTTTTGTTATGCTTCCGGATATTTTAATCAATATAAACGCACAGATAGCAAAAGCTATAATGGATAACACTGCAATTATTCCAATGATGTTATAAACAGCTTTATTGGCATTTTCCATTGAAATGCCTACATCTATGGCGCCAACTGTTTTTCCATCGACTTTTACAGGGTATATCACATCGTATACAGAAACTTGATTTTTATATTTAAATTTAGATGAGTAAGGCTTTCCATCTACTGCAGCAGTCTTGCTCCCTACGTCGTTTAGCTTGATTCCTATTCTGCTTTTATCCGTATGAGCTACTACCTTTAAATTATTGTCCATATAAAGTGCATATACTATGGATTCATCCTTGCCCAACATATTCACTATATTTTGCGGCTGCATTTCAGATGTTAAACTCTGTACTTTATTTGCCAGCACTCCTATCTGAATAATTCCACCATCTGCATTTTTTATAGCCCCATATTTATAATAATTGTCACCCTTAGTACTCTTCCTCATATCCTCCATGACAACATTCTGTCCACCCTTTAATATTTTATAAGAAGCATCTCCATCTTTATACACATAGCCCAAACTGGCAGGTAGATTTGAATATATTATTTTCCCCTTCGGATCTGTTACATTTATCTCATCTACTTGAAACTCTTTTGCCAGGACAGTTAAATAATTATTATTTATTTTATCTCTATTGTCTTTTATAAATCCTGCCAAAGTACTTATCCTGGTCTCTATAGAACTATTTAACGTTTCTACAGCATCTGCGTTACTGGTCATGCTGCTTGATATATGATTAGTAATCATTACCCCGTCAGTTTCCAACTGCGACATGACTTTACTTCTGGCTATCCATATCGATATAGATGCTATTAATACAATAACTACAGCTATTATAATCATAGGTGCAGACAAAATTTTGAATTTCAGATGAGTTCTTTGCTCATTATTATTTTCCATAACTGTTTACCCTCCTCTTTTGTATGTTATTATACATATGTGGAAAATTTTTGAATAAATTAGTCCTATTACAAGGTCTTTTTTGATACTTTTTTTATACTATTAAATAAATAATTAAATTGACAAAATATCCATGCTAATTATAGCATATTTTATAATAAAATCCAATTTATTCTTCTATCTATTTTATCCCTCTTCTTAAGTATCTCCGTATCTTGAAATTCCATTTTCCATAATCCTCACTGTACTCTTTCTTTACAATCTCTAGAAAATTATCAAGTACCCCCAATTTGCTCAATCCCTTCATAAGATGTCGAGGATAATCGCAATTCTTGGAATAATTATTTTTTGGATCTATCACTTTTATAGAAAAATCATCATCTAAATATAAATCCTTGCATCTTATATCCAATTTGGTGAATCCTAATTTTTTAAATTCTTTTATGAGCTGAATTATATTTACTGCTATCTCCTTATTCAATCCATTCTGCTTAATATAATAATCAAGCCTTTCTCCACTTATATAACTTCTCACAATATAGTAATCCCCGTGAAAATATACTTCAGGAAAATACTTGCTTTTACTTGTTTTTTTCAATATATCATACTCATTTTTACACACATATTTATTTCTAAATATTTTAATGACTTTATTATCTTCAAGTAAATAAACTATACCATTATGACCACAGCCAAGAAAATTTGCACCTCTTAGCATATTTTCAGCTATTTCATCCAGTTCAATATAGTAACCATCTCTTTTGCCCATAAACAAACCTTTCTATAATTGCTATTATTATATTGTATGAACCTAAGTGCAATAATTTGATAATAACTTAAATAAAAAGCCAGAAAGTAAAGATCTTTCCGGCTTCATTTTATTAGATTCAAATTTTTAATCACATTTTTTAAAATCCTTCGGTAAAAATAAAGAAAGAAGTAAAGATACCACGTTTAATACAATAACACCTATAAAGACTACGTAAAGACTTGAATTCAAAGATTCCTTTACAAGCTGTAAAGGCACTTTAATATGGACAGCTGCATTGGAATACAAGTTGTTTGAATCTATCCCCGAAATGCCCATATTGTTAAAATACCTCAGTATATTCAAATTAAATATGCTTCCAAATACACTTATTCCTATAGTTTGACCTAAATTACGCAAAAGTGAGTTGGATGCAGTGGCAGCACCTCTCATAAAATAACCCACAGAAGATTGTACTACTATAGTGAGTGTAGTAAAATTTCCACCAAAACCAAACCCTAGAACAGATACACACAGCATGACTAAAAATAGAGAGGAATCAATATTAAATCCAGGCATCAGTACACTGCCCACAAGTACTATAATTGAACATATCAAAATAATATATTTTTCTCTATATTTTTCTATACATTTCGCCAAAAATATTGAAGATAAAAGCCATGTAAACGACATAGGCGACATACAGAGTCCCGAGATAGTTGCTCCAAATCCCAGTACATTTTGAATGTACAAGGGTACATAAACATCAATTGCCATTAATGAAGCAGATTCCAAAAAACTTATAATATTTGCAATAATATTGAGTCTTGTAAATATTTCAAAGGGAACAATGGGTTCTTCTGATTTTTTCTCCTTAAAATAGAAAAGAATTAAAAAAATCAAAGACAATACTATGCATATCACAGATAAAATTATATTTTCGTTCTTACCATCTCCTCCTGCTAAAAATCCATATAAAAGGAGTACAATGGCAGCTGTCAAAATTACAGCACCGAGATAATCAATTTTTCTCTTTCTCTTTTCAAAATTCTCCTGAAGATTTTTTTGAATAAGAGCTATGGATACTACACCAAATGGTATATTTATAAAAAATATCCAGTGCCAGGATAAAGTATCTATTAAAAATCCTCCAAAAAAAGGACCTATCAAACTAGCTATACCCCATACCGTACTCAGCCACCCTTGAACCTTTGCCCTTTCCGAAATTGAAAATACATCTCCCACTATGGTATATGTAATCGTAAATATGGAACCTGCTCCAATTCCCTGCAGAGCTCTAAACATTATAAGTGAATATATATTCTGAGAAAGTCCACATAAAAAACTTCCCACTAAAAATATTGCTATTCCAGCTGTCAAGGTATTTTTTCTACCATACAGATCCGCCAGCTTACCATATATAGGAGTTGTTACAGCAGAGGTAAGCAGATAGCTGGAAAACACCCAGCTTATGAGCGCAAATCCATTTAAATCTTCTATTATGGTGGGAACAGCAATAGTTACCACAGTCCCTTCTACAGCTGCAAGAAACATGGCCACCATTGTTGCAATAATTATATTTCTCTTCATTGATTCCATATTAAATCCTACTTTCTTTAATCAAGTAATTCCTAGGTTTAGATGGAGTTTGCTAATTCGGATAAAAAAACTTCAGGTTTATACATTTACCTGAAGCCTGACATCAATATACTTGCTTGAAAATTATACAAATTTCAATCTCTCCCTAATTTCACAGCCTATTTCCTCTACTGTAGGCAACATTCCCTGAAGCTGTGGTGGGATATCTTCATTCAACCTATACTCGGCATCTTCAGGTTTTTCCATATCCTTAAAAGCATACTGTACAATTAATTTTTCATCATCCTTGCAGATAATTATGCCTATGGAACTGCTATCATCTTTACCTTTGACTGACTCATCCAATATGGAAAGATGAAAAGTTAAAATGCCCATATATTCAGGCCTAAATTTTCCAATTTTCAATTCAACTGCTATGTAGCATTTCAGCTTTAAATTATAGAAAAGTAAGTCTATATAATAATCTCCTCCAGAAAATTCCACATGGTATCTGCTGCCAATTAATGCAAATCCAGAATTTAATCCTAAAAAAAATTCTATTGTGCACTTTATGAATTGTTCCTGAAAATATTCTCTTTTTCCCTCATTTAAATAACCCATGAAATCTATTAAATATTCATCCCTTAATATTAAAGAATAATCCTTCACTTCATTTTTAGATGTTTGATCCATCTCTTCACTTGAAATTATATCTTTTATGAAAGGTGAATCGTTTATACTTTCCTTTTTATCATTATCGTCATTCTGGGAAAAGTTGTCCACTTTTGATGTAATAATATCTTTATTTTCAAAAAACTGTTCTTCTCCATCCTGTTTTTTCTCTTCATGAGTATCTTCTTCGTCATTTCCTGCCATACCACAGTGTAGATCTATTTCCTTAACTAATCTTTCCATGGTCCAACCTTTTTTTATAACCTCATTCATATACTCCATTCTTTTATCTGCATATCTTATCTTATCTATGAGAACTACGCTGCAAGACCAGCTTATCTTAGAGGCTATATTTTGTACAAGATTCTGAGACTCATACTCCACAGCAAAATTAAGCATATTTTTTAAATTTTTTTCTGAAAAACCTAAATTATTTGGGAATTGAGTTCTAAAATATTGAGCTGCAGTACTTATAAACTCATCTTCACAATCTTCGTTTTGCCTCATTAAAATTAAATTTCCAATTTTCCAGTAAAGCATAAACATGTTCTTATTAATAGTCATCAGGGAGCTGTTTTTTGAAGAAATCACATCATCCTTCAAATTTTCCAGTAAACTTTCTATATCCTTATGATATTCTATCACAGTAAAATCACCTCAGGACTGGCATTATTTTATTTCTGATAATTACATATTCTATTATACGGTAAAATATACAATATTTCTACAGGATTAAATCTATTTATTTTACATTTAGTTATTCTTGTGAATCCTCGAAGTTGATACTTTTTACATATCTGTCTTCTCCTATTATAGTATTTTCAAATATTTCTCTGGCATTTTCCAAATACAGCTGTGGTTCAGGCATGGAAGGGCTGAAATGAGTAAGCCACAATTCCCCTACTTCTGCCCTTCTGGCAAGAAGTGCCGCTTCTGAAAATACCATGTGTTTATACCGAATGGCCTTCTCAATGCTTTCATCATCACCGTACATCCCCTCACAAATAAACACATTAGAATATTGAATAAATTTCACCAGTTCTTCGACGGGCCTGGAATCCGTACAATAGGATATCTTTAGTCCCCTTCTCTTATGTCCAAGCACCATGTCTGGAGTGTATATATAGTCCTTATTCCTTACAACCTCCCCTTTTTGAAGTTTACTCCAAAATCTCCTGGGTATTTTATTTTTAATAGCTTTTTCTCTGTCAAACTTTCTATTTCTAACTATATCTAAAGAATATGCAAGACAGGGTATACCGTGATCTACCGATAATATATTTATATTAAAGTCTCCTATTTTTTTATAACAGCTGCCCTTTCCATAAAGTTCAATCAGATTCATTTTATACGGAAGCACGGGTGCTATAACCCTAAGTCCATTTATCACTTTCAAAAGGCCCTCAGGTCCTATTATGCTAATGGGTTCCGTCCTTCCTGAATTAGCTATTGTAAGTAACAGCCCCGGCAATCCTGCTATATGATCTGCATGAAAATGTGTAAATAAAATAACATCTATATTCTTTATTTTCCACCCTAAAATTTTCAAGCTCAGCTGTGTACCTTCACCACAATCTATAAGAAGTTTTCTTCCCTTATAGGAAACTATCATTGAAGTAAGGTATCTGCCCGGGACCGGCATACTTCCTCCACATCCAAGTAAACATAAATCCAACATAAGCCTACCTTCTTCCTGAATTTAGTATATAACATAATAACATAAATTCAAATTAATTTCCCATATTCTTTAAATATTAATAACTGGCTTCTTTTTAACAGCAGCCAGTTATTAGATTAAATCTTATTGTAGTGATATAAAATAATCATAAGCTATCCTGGAAATTCTTCCAATTGTCTTCCTTGCAAAATTATTGGTGACAGCATTCCAGGTAAGCCCGCAGAAAATATAATCCACATTAGGAAGATACACTATGCCCACATCATAGCTTATTCCATCCAAATCTCCCGTCTTGTGGGCAATAGTAGTTTCATCTGGAACATCAAGCCTCATAACACTATTATCCAGCTGATTTATCAATATGTCTTTCATCATAATACTGTAAGGTTCTCCAGACTTCTCACCTCTATAGATGATTTCAAAAAATTTTACCATATCTGAGGCAGTTGTTTTATTTTCTCTTCCCTCTTTTCTAGCCAACGAATCCATCATTTTTCTCTGAAGCGTCGTATCTTTGATTTTTAAACTTTTGATATAATCATTTACATTATCCATGCCTGCAAGATCTATCAATATGTTTGCTGCAGTATTATCGCTTTGAATTATCATCAAAGTTATTATATCCTTTAAAGTATAACTGCTGCCGCTTTCCAAAAGATTGAGTATGCTAAAAGGTACTTTTACATCATTTTCTACTGTTATTCTCTGCTTAAGTGAAAGTTTGCCCTCCTTAACTTGTTTAAATACTTCCATCATTATAGGTATTTTTATAAGGCTTGCAGAAGGTACAACCACTTTTTCATTATAGGCAGCTTTTTCTCCTGTCTTAAGATTTTCCACCATAAATGCACAATTCAATTTTTTAAAATCCATTGCACTTAGCATTTGTTCATACAGCATTCTTTATTCCTCCTGACTTTCTACTTTTTGTTTTGAAATTTTATTCTTTTTTTCATAATTGGAATACATTATAAATGCCACAATAGAGAAAAATATAGGGCCTACAGCCATCCATATGGTGCTTTGCATATCACCTTGAAATGCCGGTGTAATTATGGTAAACAAATTTGCAAAACCTATAGTAAATACAACAATTATTTCCCAGATCAGAGATGATCTATGGCTCTTAAAAATTACAAAGGGCTTGTTGATTTCCTTTTTCCTTTTAAAAGGTACAAAAGCTCCTGCTATAAACATATAGGGAATTGTCAACGCCACATTTGTCATACTTACAACTATGTTAAAAAACTTGGATGCACCTTCCCCTCCAACTGTAAGCAGTCCTAAAAGCAAAACAACTATAATACACTGTATCCACATTGCATTTTTGGGCATGTCATCTTTTATCTCAGTCATTTTTTCAGGGAACAGTCCTTTTGGAGTACCTTCTATTATCTGCTTAAGCGGGCCATACAACAGTGTTATAATGCTTCCCGTCAATGCCAGGAACATGGATAGGCCAACAAATCTTGCTACCCAGGCACCTAATGAAAGTGCTGCAGACTGACTTAAATTCAGACTGATACCAAGCTGATAACCCAAATTCTGCATTATGACATATGCAACATTGGCCAAATGAACATCTGGATTTGAAAGTACCTGTTTCCAGTTTGTAAAGATTCCACACATAAATATACCTATGGAATAGCCCAATGTTATTACTATCGCAGATATAATCATACCCTTTGAGAAATTTTTTTCGGGTTTTTCGGTCTGATCTACAAGCCCTGCTACAACTTCAATTCCTCCATAGGCAAATATGGCAAAAACTATAAAAGATAAAATTGAAAGAGTGCTGTGATATTTAGGATTTGGAGATACTGTAAAACTAAGAGGTTGTGCAAGTTGTCCATGGTTTGCCGCAAGAACAATCAGAGCACCTATGATCAAGAGAACATTTAGAAGCATAACTGCAGTACCTCCAACTGAAGTAACTTTTGAAATATTTTTCAGTCCCTTGGTAGCTATAAATGTCATGGTTACTATAAAAATAATACTGAAAATTCCTATAACCTGAGTGGATTTAAGTCCCCAGAACCCCCATGTGGCTGTTATATCTCTGCCAAATATTAAATTTGAAAGTGGAATCCATATAAGCGAACACATATCAACTATAAGGACAACATATGAAGCATACCACATAAATGTTGCTTCAAAAGCGTATTTAGGTCCTACGGATCTATTCATCCAAGAGTAAATACCACCTCTTTCATTTTTAAAGGCAGAACCAAATTCGGCCATCATAAATGAATATGGAATAAAAAATGCTATTCCTGATATTATATACCATGGAATAGAAGAATACCCCATGAGAAGAAATGCTCTGGGCATATTGGCAAAACCGAAAACCTCTGTAAAAATCATTAAAATCAGTGCTATAAGTGTCAATTTTTTTGAATTACTCGTAGCCATTTTTTCCCCTCCCAAAATTTATTAAATATAATATTTTAACCTATTTATAATTTATGGACTCTATGCCAAGTCCAGGTTTATCTGTAAGAGTTATCTTGCTTTCATTAAATACTGCCCCTCCACTTACAGGATCTTCACTGCACAAGACAGGGCCATCCAAATCAATCCTAGTTATGATACTTTTTGCACAGGCCAAATGAACTGCAGCTGTCACACTTACTTTTGCCTCAAGCATGCATCCTATCATACATTCAACCCCATATATCTCCGCTAAAGAGCATATTTTCAGCGCATTGTATATTCCACCTGTTTTCATAAGTTTTATATTTATCATATCCGCTGCCCTCTTCTGCAATATATTTAGAGCATCTCTTGGTGAAAACATGCTTTCATCTGCCAAAACCGGAATGGACACATTATCTGTGACGAATTTTAGCCCCTCGATATCCTGTGCTATAACAGGCTGTTCTACAAATTCAAGATCGAGCTCTGCATCTTCCATTTTTCTCAATACTTTTACAGCTTCCTTGGGTTTCCATCCCTGGTTTGCATCTATTCTAAGGTCAATATCATATCCTACAGCTTGTCTTATAGCTTTCATTCTTTCCAGATCTTTTTCAGAATTCTCTCCGACTTTTATTTTTAAGGTTTTGTATCCCCTTTTTACAGCATCCAAACTATCTTTTACCATTTTTTCAATATCGTTTACACTTATCGTTATATCTGTACTTATCTCTTTCCTAAATCCTCCCAAAAGTTTATACAACGGTGCTCTATACAGCTGCCCGTATAAATCGTAAAGAGCTATGTCCACTGCAGCTTTTGCACTGGTGTTTTTTATAATACACCCATTCAATTTCCGTATTACAGCTTCAAAGTTTTCTATATCCATACCTACAATAGCTTTTTTTATGTGATCCTCTATGGCTCCCATTATAGCTCCAGCAGTATCACCGGTTATTACTCCTGTAGGCGGAGCCTCCCCAAAGCCTGTATTCCCCGTATCCGTATATATTTCAACTATAACATCTTCTACCTTTTCCACAGTGCGAAGTGCTGTTTTAAAGGGAGTTTTAAGTGGAACGGATATCTTTTTTATTTTTAGATCTTGTATTTTCATTTAAAATACCTCCTTGAAATAATACAAAAAAGCCAGCAAAAGCACACATTGTTGCTTTTACTGGCTTTCATTTACTTTAAAATAAGGATAACTCATTTACCATAAATAAAACAGTAAATCAAAAATATCTTTTCTTCATTTCATTATATTTTTTGACTCCATCTTTGTAGGCTACAATAATAGCCTTTTGAGAAGAGCCGTGATATCGCTTTATAACCTCTTCCTTCAACTTATCATCAAAGGTTTTAAGGCTTCTGCCCATCAAAAGGGATTTTATAAATTCATCTGTAGTCCTCAGTGTAGAAGATGAACTCGAATCAATTATCCTATCTGTTTTTAAATCCACTACAAAACCTATATAAAATGAATTAAATCTGAGTGTAATGGCATTGTCGGTATTTGTTTTGGCATTGCCCACTACATATACCGTATTTTTCTCATACATGAAATCATCTCAATTATGTAAGAATATAAATAATTACTAATTATTATCCATATTATAGAATAAATATTGGGAAAAGTCAATTAACAATAAAATACAGATTAAAATATAAAAGGCAGTTATAAAATCTCCTATACAACTTTATAACTGCTCTGTTTTCTTTGTTTAAATTTCTGAAAATATTCAAATAAATTTATGAGAAGTTTCTAGCCATCATGCACTCAATATTAAGTCGTCAACCTTACAGCCAAGTACTTTTGCTATTACTGAAACTTTGTCAAGACTTGGATTTTTCTTATCTCCCCTCTCCAGTTCTTCTAAATAAGATTTTGAAATTGAAGTTTCAAAACTGGTATCCTTAGTAAGATTTTGAATATCTAAGGTAGTATATCCTAAGCCTACCCTTATATCACGAATTTTTTTTCCGTTTAACATAAGAAAACCCCCTATTTAATATTGACTTCTCTTTTTAAATTATATTCCTTTTTTATAAAAATTTACAGCGGGGTTTTGTTATTTAATTGTTAATTTGCTTCATATTTATTGCTCAACAAGCCTGTAACCAACTCCAACTTCCGTATATATATATTCAGGTCGTATAGGATCTTTTTCAAGTTTTCTTCTCAAATTTGCCATAAATACTCTGAGAGATTGGGTTTCACTGCCCAGAACGGATCCCCAAATTTCGTTTATAATAAAATTATGGGTCAGCACTTTGCCTGAATATCTGCATAAAAGTTCCATTATTTTGAATTCCGTAGGAGTCAGATGTATATTTTTGCCTGCTGCAACCACTTTTCTTTTTTCAAAATCAATATACAGATCCTTAACTCTAAATTCCTTCATCTTTTTTCCCTGAACACTGTTCATACCACTGTGTCTCAATGACACGCGAATCCTGGCAAGCAGCTCTCCTATTCCAAAAGGTTTTGTCAGATAATCATCTGCTCCTCTGTCCAGTGCTTCAACCTTCTGTCTTTCATTTTCTCTAGCGGAAACAATTATAATGGGAACTTTTGACCATTCCCTTATTCTAGATATAACTTCAATTCCATCAATATCCGGAAGGCCAAGATCAAGTATTATGAGATCCGGATTATTTGACATGGAAAGAGCCACAGCCTCATTTCCCTTATCCGTTTCAATGTACTTGTAATTTTGAGCTGACAGTGACGTAGTTATGAATCTTCTTATAATTTTGTCATCTTCAACTACTAGAATATACGGTTTATTATCCACCTGTCATTCTCCTCGTATAATAAGTTTATAGTCAGTTAAATGACTGCTATAAACTTATTTATTTTTTATATTTTAGTATAGATGAGAAAGCATCTGTGCTTTTCTGTGGGGATTCTCCCAATTCCATAATTGC